>CALRLN020000159.1:0-10401 GCA_943368675.1 Chitinophaga pinensis
ACTTCTTTGGTAATAAATTCAAGAATCCGATATTATTGTTTGGCTTGGGCGCAGCGTTTGTGATACTGGCGTTTATGGCTTATATGACATTTAAACGTTATAAAGAAAAAATTTCACGAATACCGCTTTATCAGAAAGTTGCCAAAGTTATTAAAGGACTTGCAGATGGTTTTTTAAGCGTACGCAATCTGAAGAACCCGATGGCCTTTGTGTTTCATACCATCTTTATCTGGACGCTCTACTATATTACTACTTACGTTCTTTGTTTTGCATTACCCGAAACCGCCAATATCTCGCCTATTGCGGCACTTACCATCTTCGTGATGGGTTCCATCGGCATGGCAGCTCCAACGCAAGGAGGCATTGGAAGTTACCATTTTTTAGTCGGCAGTATCGTAATGTTATACGGATTATCGGAGCAGGATGGTATTACTTTAGCTACTTTTCTTCATGCTATGCAAGGCTTGTTTTTTGTGGTGGTTTTTGGGATTATAGCGTTTTTACTGACACTTGTTTTGCCGAAGAAAACCAATGAGTCTGCTGCTCAATCTAAGAGACCATCACTAGGTTGAAAGTAATAAAAAGAAGCCAAGCCGGTGCCTAAGCGGAGTCGAAGGCCGAGCCTTGGAAAAATGTAGCGCCAAGATAACTTTCCCTAATAGTTATAAATTTTAAATAAATCCATGACTGAATCAAAAATATTAAATAAAGAACAAGCCACAGAACAAGTAAAACAATGGCAATCTGAAGGCAAAAAAATCGTTTTTACTAATGGATGCTTTGATATTGTACACTTAGGGCATATCGACTATCTGGAGAAAGCCCGTAATCTGGGAGATAAGCTGGTATTAGGTTTAAATACTGATGCCTCAGTATCAAGGCTGAAAGGCCCAAGCCGACCTGTGGTGAATGAATACGCCAGAGCAAGAATGATGTCAGCCTTTGAGTTTGTAGATACTGTCATTTTGTTCGATGAACCAACACCTCAGGAACTGATTGAGACACTTTGTCCGAACATTCTGGTGAAAGGTGACGATTACAGCATAGAGAACATTGTTGGAGCAGATTTTGTTATTGGCAAAGGAGGCGAGGTAAAGACCATTTCGTTGGTAAATGGTTACTCAACTACCGCAATTATTAAAAAAATAAAGGATTTAGACTGATACCTTTTTGAAAAAATCCGTCAAACTATCACAATTAAAATGAAAAAGTAAAGCTATGATTTTTGTAATAAGTATTGTTTTTATGCTGCTTGGCTTGGCGGTTTCGTCAAGATTGAAGCGAAAATTTGCCGAATATTCGAAAGTAGGATTGGCTAACGGGATGACAGGCTCCGAAATAGCACGCAAAATGCTCAACGATAATGGTATATATGATGTAAGAGTGACACAGGTAGAAGGACAACTGACCGACCACTATGACCCGCTTAACAAGACTGTTAATCTTAGTTATGATGTTTATAATGGTAATAGTGCGGCTTCTGCCGCTGTAGCTGCGCACGAATGCGGGCACGCCGTACAACATTCTTTAGCCTATGCTCCGCTTAAAATGCGTTCAGCTTTAGTGCCAATTGTGAATGTGGCTACTAATGCCATGAATTTCTTCTATATGTTTGGGTTTATGTTTATAGGGTATATCTTTTCCAGAAATACACCTATGGCCCAGACAGTTCTTATTGCCTTAATAGTAGCCAATGCCATTATTGCTGCGTTCGCATTAATTACCCTTCCTGTTGAGTATGACGCCAGCAACCGTGCTCTGGCATGGATGGAAAACAGAGGTGTGGTAAATACCCGCGAACACGCAATGGCTAAAGATGCCTTGAAATGGGCCGCGCTGACCTACGTTGTAGCGGCGGCAGGTGCAGTAGCGAACCTATTGTACTACCTGAGTATGTTTCTTGGCAGAAGAGACTAAGCCAGATAACAAAAAAATAGAGAGAAACCATCAATCAGACAAGCTTATTAATTACTTTTGTTTGACTGATGGTTTTTCTGTTTTTTATTCATTTTAATACTATTTCTATTGTGATTTCGACCTACAACTTCCCCACTAAAATACGCTTTGGTGCTGGTGCCGTAGATGAACTGGCTGATTATCTGAAAGACAATGGTCTTTCAAAACCGCTTATTGTTACCGACCCTGTTGTAGCAGGTTTACCTTTTCTAAAGCGAATTGTCGAAAATTTACGTCTTAAAGGCATTAGTGTTGAAATTTTCTCTGATATTCACAAAAACCCTGTTAAGTCAGATGTATATAAAGGCGATGAAGCCTATCATAACACTGACAGAGACAGCATTATAGGCATTGGCGGCGGTGCCGCTATGGACGTAGCCCGAGCCATTGTGTTGCGCATTAACCACAGAGAAGACTTGTTCAAGTATGATGATCTGATTGGCGGTGACATTTATGTAACCAACGATGTACCTCATTTTATTACCATTCCAACCACTTCGGGTACAGGTAGTGAAGTTGGAAGAAGTGCCATTATTGCTGACGATGAGACCCACCAGAAGAAAATTCTTTTTTCGCCAAAACTACTGGCAAAAATTGTTTTCGCTGATCCTCTCCTTACCATGGACTTACCTCCATTCGTAACGGCGGCAACAGGAATGGATGCTTTAACACATAACATGGAGGCCTTCTTAGCCAAAATGTATCATCCGATTTGTGAAGGTATTGCCCTAGAGGGCATTGCCCTGATCCATCAATCTTTAGAAAAAGCTGTTCATAGCCCTGATGTAGATTCACGCAGTAAAATGCTATTGGGCTCAATGATGGGGGCTATAGCCTTCCAGAAAGGTTTGGGCGTAGTGCATTCATTGGCACACCCGCTTTCATCTTTGCTAGATACGCATCACGGGCTGGCCAATGCCGTAAATTTACCTTATGGTATGCAGTTTAACATAGCAGGTTTTGAAGACAAGTTCCGCAGAATTGCCCGTACTCTTGACCTGAAAGAAGATACCGGAGATGCGGTAGTAACCTACTTGTTTAACCTGAACAGCCATATTAATATTCCTCATCGTTTAAGAGACATCGGTGTCAAAGAAGAGCATATCGAAACCTTAGCAGATTTAGCTATTGCCGACTTTGCCCACCCCAATAATCCGAAACCTGTGAGCAGGGAAGATTTCAAGGCCTTATACCTGGAAGCGTTATAAGGTAAGCAGTACGTATATCATAGGTTTGAACGAAATAAGCATACCTTAACTTATAATATTCAAATATATTATAGGAAAAATGCATTTTTAATGATTATTTTTGTTATAGATATTTATTCGTTTACTACCTATGAAAACATTCGTATTACTTTTCGCATTAGTGGTTGCGCCACTTTATCTTATTGGTCAAAAAGCCAGTGGTTATGATTACTTTGTAAGAGACGCAAAAGTTGCTGATAACAATCAGACAAGAATTGTTATCAACGATAAAGGCGATACTACTCTGGTAGCATACTACAAATCGCAAAATTCGATTAATAATTCTTTGCAGGAGTTTACCAGAGTTTTTAAGGGCACTCCTTTTTTTAAAAACGGCTGGTTTAAAGGTACTATGAGCTCAGAAAGCGGAAAAGATATGAAGTTTCTGATGGCTTATAATCTTGAGAAAAATGTGGTGTATATCGTAAAAAATTCGGTAACTGATGCTGTTGCCGTACGACCGGATGAATTTAATATTGAAGGACATACGTTCAGAAAATATGAGAATATTTTTCTCGAAACACTCCATATGCGACGCGAAAATATTCTTCTGAAAGGCTATGATTGTGTACTAAGCTCAAGCTATGTTGAGAAAACAGGCTATGAACCTCAGGGTGGAGAATCTGCTTATGAAGGAGAATTCAGAAAATCCCATAAATATTTTACAATTCAGGAGGATATGCTTCGTGTAGTGCCAACTGGCAAAAAAGCCTTACAGACTTTTCCAAAAGGCAAAAGACCCTTGTTGGAACAATTTGTAAGAACTAATAATATTAATCTGAAAACCGAACAGGGACTGATTGAGGTTTTTAAGTATTATGATACGCTTACTATCCTTTAAAATCTAAGATGCCAGATTATCTCAAAAGCTCATTCTATCAATTGATAGGATGAGCTTTTTTGTTCAGGCATATATTCTATTCTTAGAATAATATGATAATCACTGACCCTATAATCATAATTATTCCACCAATCATTTTTTTAAGTATCTCCTGCTCCTGAAAAATCCGATACCCTAAGAATATATTAACGAGCACAGATAATTGAAAAAGCGATAAAGCATAGCCCACTGGCATTTGCTGGAATATATAAGTAGTTGAAAACTGAGTAATCCCGATACAGAGAATAAGACCTGAAAATATACCTGCTGTTTTTACTTCAATCTTCCGTAAACTACTATTGAGATTTTCTTTCCTCCATAAAAACAGAACAAATGAAAAAACAGCCCCAAACCAGCACCAACTGACAAATGAATGCAGGTATGAAGAGACTAAGATTACTTTCTTACCAACCACGGCTTCAGTTGCTGTCAGAATCATTGCCCAGAGTCTGAACTGAATCTCTTTCCGCTTAAAAAGTTTCCAGGAGAAACCTTCTTCAGTAGTGTTTAATACAAAATAGCTTCCGGCTATGATTAAACCTACCCCTGTTAAACCCCAGATATTAGGAATTTCATTGAGCAAAAAGACCCCAATCACCATACTTACAACCGCTTTATAGGCATTGATAGGTCCCAGAACCGACAGGTCTCCTGCCTGTAGTGCCTTCACCAGGAACAGATTGCCCAGCGCACCCAATACCCCCATGATTATTGAATAAATCCAGAAATCAGATGAGATGCTTTGCCATTCGATCTGAGAACTAAAAGCCAGACAAATCAACGACAAAATTAAATAAGTAATGAAGTTGACAAACAAAGGTGAGAACCCCTGAATAGTCAGTTTTTTCTGAAAGACATTGGCAAAAGGATTGGCGAAAATTCGTAGTAAAATGGCTAGGGTAAGTATGAAAATTGTACTATTCAATCGTAAATTGGTTTAGTTTTAGTATTTAGTGTACGAGCAAAGTTAAAGGATTTATCACTGACTCTGTGATTTCAGACTATTTTTTAGCCAGCACCCTTGCTGAATTTCATAAAATTGATACTTTTATATTCATAATCTAAAAGTTTTAATTAGCATGCCCATTATTTCTCTAATTGCTGCCATGAGTGAAAACCGGGCCATAGGCCTCAATAATGCCCTACCCTGGGCATCAATACCTGCTGACTGGGATAATCTTAAAAAAGTAACGCAAGGGTGCAAAATGATTATGGGCCGTAAAAGTTATGATAGTCCGCATAGATTATGGTCTACGGCAGGCAATTATGTATTGACTCATCAAAAAGATTATGTGGTAGATGAGGGCTTTGAAGTAGTTGCCAGTTTAGAAGAGGCATTAGAGCGTTGCAAAGACGAAAAAGAAGTTTTTATATTGGGGGGACAGGAAATATTCAGAACATCTTTATCAATTGCAGACAGGCTCTATTTAACCATTGTTCATGAGGTTTTTGAAGGGGATACCTTTTTCCCCACTTTCGATGAGAAAGATTTTAATCTTGTAGAACGTAAAGAATTTAAAGCAGGAGAAAATACACCTTATGATATTTCTATTTTGACTTATCAGAGGAAAGTTTTAAATTAGAACTAAAATTAATGAGCATGGCAATGATACTTGCAACAGAGAAATGGACTTATAGTGACATGTTAGCCAAACTGCCTGCCGAATCTCGCTACGAAATTCGGAATTATAATCTTATTGATATGCCCTCACCTACTTTTACCCATCAAAAAATTGCAAAAAACGTCTTTCGAAAGATTGATAGATTTTCAGAGGACAATAATCTTGGGATAACAATCTTTGCTCCTTTTGATGTCATATTTGATGAGGGTAATACCGTTCAACCGGATTTGCTTTTTGTGAGTAATGAGAATAAGAATATTATCAAAGAGAGAGGTGTTTTTGGTGCCCCCGATTTAATCATTGAAATTGTTTCGAAAGGCTCAATCATCCGTGATTATGTAGAAAAGAAAGAGGATTACGAGAGATTCGGTATCAAAGAATACTGGATTATTGACCCGCAGAATCAGTTTATACAGATATTCAGTCTTGAAGCTAATAAATACGTGGCATATTCTTCAGCGGACGGTGAAGAATCATTAAGTGTAAAATCAATTGTACTGAAAGACTTTGAATTGAAATGGAGTGATTTATTTGAATAAATCACAACATCCTGTCATTCACTTTCTGCAAAAAACTATCCCGATACTTCTCTGAAATAGGAATGCTCTTCTCCTGAATAATCACCTGATTATCACTGATTTTCTTGATTTTGTTACAGTTGATGATATAAGACAAATGTACTCTCGCAAAGTTCGCTGGCAGGGTTTCTTCTAACTCCCGCATGAGCTTGTAAGTAATTACTTTATTGGTATCAGTCACTAAAGACACATAGTCCTTCAACCCTTCTATATAAAGAATATCGTCATACTCTAATTTAATAATCTCTCTGCCTGATTTTACAAAAATATGGGTTCCGGCAGGGTTTGATATGGTTATTGATTTAATCGGTTCTAGATTTTGCAGCCGCTTCACTGATTTCAAAAAGCGTTCAAAGGTGATGGGTTTCAGCAGATAATCAAAGGCATTTTTCTCATAGCTTTCAATGGCAAATTGAGAATAGGCTGTGGTGAAAATCACTTTCTGTTTTTCAGGCAGAAAACTCTTCAATTGCATGCCTGTGAGGTAAGGCATTTCAATATCCATAAAAATCACGTCTACTTCGTTTTTCTCCAGAAAAGCAATGGCTTCCATCGCATTGAAGCACTTGCCGGCCAAAGATAAAAAAGACACCTGACTAATGTGATTTTCCATCAGGGCAACCGCTAAAGGTTCATCATCTACAATCAGGCAATTCAACTTCATAATACAGGAAAAGATAAAGATGCGTAAAAAAAGTTGTCTTTGCAGTAGGCTTCGAAGGCAAATTTATCTGGGTATAGCAAAGCTAGTCGCTTCTTCAAATTAGCCAAACTTCTCCATGTGGCTGCCTTCTGGTTAAAAGTTTTGTTTTTTACAGTATAATACAAAATACTATTTTCCAAACTTAATGCTATTTCGGCTTCGTTGTCTTTCAGGGTTTTGTTTACACCATGTTTGAAAACATTCTCAACAAAAGGTATCAACAACATAGGCGGAATCATAAAATTCTGATTAGAAAGCGTATTGCTGAAAGTAAGTTTCATCGGATTCACCATCCTGATCTGCTCTAATTCAATATAGTTTTCCAGAAACTGGATTTCAGTATCAAGCAATACTTTTTCTTTGGTCGCCTCATCGACAAAATACCGCATCATATCTGATAGTTTGGCTATCATTTCAGAAGTTTTAGGCGAGTGGCTAACACTCAATGAATAGATATTATTGAGCGTATTGAACAGAAAATGCGGTTGTACCTGTGCTTTTAGCAGGTTCAGTTCAGTAGTCAGTTGTTTATTTTTCAGAATCTCTTGCGTATGCAGTAAATCGACATAATCAATAGAGATCCGAAGCAGAAATCCAAAAAGAAAGGCAAGGAACTGGGTCATTAGCAAAAAAGAAAAATGGGTAAAGTTCCACCCATAAAAGGTATGTCTGATAAATATTCTGTTCAATAACTGGTCTTCAATAAACATTCTCAGAAAAACCGTCAGCAATAAAAACGTAGATGAATACAAACCGTACTCCCAATATTTTTTCTTCTGAAAAAATCTGATTATCAAATAATTTGCATTTCCATAAACTGCCGCCAAAAAGAAAACCACAAAAATATTTGCGGTTACGAATCCAATTTCCCATCTATTCTTTTGGGTAAAATACATGACGAGCATGATGTATACCATGAGCCATAGTATAATTTGTATAAGTCTGAAATTGATTCTTGGCTGGTTCATAACCAAATTTCATCTTTTTAGTCTAATATGCCTAATTTTTTCGATGCCTACCCGATTTTTTTCGATGCTTTTCAACATGAGCAAATGGTCGAAAAACTCTGTAAAGCTGTCTAATAATGTTTCTGGAGTGATACCACCACCCTAATATTGCATAAAAAAATTATGAAAAAGCTTAATCTTCTCATACTGATAGGTTTTTTATTCTATCAGCAAACTTATGCACAAAAAGCCTCTTATGTGGCGATGGATATTATCAAGGTCAAAAATGGACTCTGGAATGAAGCACTCTATTTTTTTGAAAACAACTGGAAAGTGTATCGGGAGGAAGCTATTAAACAGGGCATTATCAGCTCCTATCAGATGCTTGTCAATAAAGCCGATAGTGTGAGCAACAACATTATATTAATCACTGAATATCCGGATAGCCTGTCTTACCTGAAAAGTGAAGAAAACTTCCGGCCGATCCTGAAGAAATTACGTCCGGAAGGTCCTGCCTATCTCAATGAAAAACGTCGCAATGACTTTGTACAAACAATCATTTTCAATTGGTACAAGGTATGGACAGACGATAAAGATAAACGTAAATAAACATTTAAACCCGATTAATCATGCAAAAGCTCATGCTTGTTACTTTCTGCCTTTTAGTACAATTCTCAGTTGCTATGGCGCAAAAATCAGACCTGGAATTGGTAAAAGAAACCGTGCAAAATTATATGGATGGCGGCACTTATGGCGATACGGCCAAAATGGCAAAGGTATTTCATCCAACGGCCTTCATGAAATTTGTGGACGTAAAAACCGGAGAGTTCAGAGATGTGCCTATTGCTAAATATTTAGAAGGCGGCAAAGCAAATGCCGGTAAGAAGTCAGACCGCAATACTAAAATACTGAATATAGACATTGCTGGCACTGCCGCTCAGGCTAAACTTGAACTGGAATATCCTACTTTTAAATTTATTGATTATTTCAATCTCCTGAAAATTAATGGAGAGTGGAAAGTGGTGAGTAAGATTTTTTTTAGAGAGGATAAGAAATAAAAATTCATACAGTTTGTTAGAAATCCGTTAATCTATGTCGAACATTCCGGCATAGATTTTTTTACTGCATTTTTCCAATACTTATACGCTAAATTCGTAATTTGTCGCATTCAAAAGTTTTTAATTTTAACCATTGCACACATGCAACACGCCCGGCTCTTATTCCTGCTGCTTATAGTGTTCTTTATCAGTTCCTGCGAAGAAAAATCTACATATGATATTATTATCAAAAATGGTTTGGTCTACGACGGAAATGGCCGTGAGCCGCAAAAGACTGATATTGCTATTGTAGCCGATACCATTGCTTTTATCGGTGATTTATCAGGTCAGTCAGGTGTTAAACAAACCATTGATGCCCAAGGACTGGTGATTTCTCCGGGGTTTGTCAATATGTTAAGCTGGAGTACCGAAAGTCTGATTCAGGATGGTCGTTCATTAGGAGACATAAAGCAGGGCGTGACACTTGAAGTGATGGGAGAAGGCGATTCGATGGGACCCTTGAGTGATTCTGTGAAAGCATACGCTCAAAGATTGCAGGGTGACATTAAATATAAAATTGAATGGACAACCCTGGGCGAATATCTCAATTATCTTGAAAAAAGAGGAGTATCTACCAATGTAGCGTCTTTTGTAGGAGCAGCCACCGTAAGAGCCAATGAATTAGGTTATGCAAATAGACCACCTAAACCCGAAGAACTGGAAAGAATGAAACAGCAGGTACGCAAAGCGATGGAAGAAGGGGCTATGGGAATAGGCTCATCGCTCATCTATGTACCCGGCACTTATGCCAGTACTTATGAACTGACCGAGCTGGCTAAAGTAGCTTCTGAATATGGCGGCATGTATATCTCACACATCAGAAGTGAGGGAAATAAGCTACTCGAAGCAACTGACGAAATCATAAAAATAGGCAAAGATGCTAACATACACGCCGAGATTTACCATCTGAAAGCAGCAGGCAAAGACAACTGGAATAAACTAGATAAAGTGATTGCCAGAATTGACAGCGCACGCAAAGCGGGTATCAACATCACTACTGATATGTATACCTACATAGCTGGAGCTACCGGGCTGGATGCCGCTATGCCACCCTGGGTACAGGAAGGTGGCCTGCCGCAATGGCGTAGAAGAATGAAAGAGGTAGTTATAAGGAGAAGAGTAGGTGAAGAAATGCAGACCAAACAAAACGACTGGGAGAATTTATGCCTGGCAGCGGGACCAGATAAAACCCTGTTGATTGGTTTCAAACAGGATTCGCTGAAAAAATATATAGGGAAAACGCTTACTGAAGTAGCAGCCCTTCGCCATAAGCCATGGTATGAAACCGCAATGGATCTGGTAATTGATGATGACTCAAGAGTTGAGGTGGTGTATTTCCTGATGAGTGAAGAAAACGTTAAAAAGCAGTTG
>CALRLN020000160.1:0-10394 GCA_943368675.1 Chitinophaga pinensis
TAATGATGCTTGATATAGTCTATCCCCAGAGCGATAATAAGGCTCATACAAACATTGAGAATTTGCATATACCCGCTCCTTCTTGAAAAATAGGTGCCCATTATTTTTTCAGGTATCAGGTCTTTCATCCAGGCATTCCAGCTCAGACCAGCCATTGAGGCAAAAAAGAAATTAAAGAATAAAAAGAGTATAATAAATTGGATAGAGATGCTATTCGGAAAAAACAACGCAATTACTCCGATTACTAATATCGGAAAACGCGCCAGTATAGAAAACAATACACTAATGGCACGCCGGTTATTATACCGCTTTACAAGCCATATGGTGAGCAATTGAGAGATATTGGAAAATGCCGGTAAGGCAGCAATTAACCCAATCTGCAGGTTTGATGCACCCAAAAGCAAGCTCAAAGCCGTTAAAAATGCCCCACTGGTCAGCACTGTCATAGTCTCAGTGGCAAGACCTTCTTTTATGCCCAGCCTCATTCCGCATTGCACATCATTTTCCGTCAATATTTCTTTTGGTTGCAGATTCATTATAGATATTTTAATTATTACCAAAACTTATAGTTTATCCATTCACAATCTCCCCTCCATTCACATGGATAACCTGTCCTGTAATATAACTGGCATCTTCAGAGGCTAGAAAAACGTAAGCAGGAGCCACCTCGGCAGGCTGTCCTGCACGCTGCATGGGCGTATCCTTACCGAATGTGTCTAATGATTCATTCGGGAAGGTTGAAGTAATCAGTGGAGTCCAGATTGGCCCGGGAGCCACAGCATTTACTCTTATTTTTCTTCCGTTTAATATTCCGGATAATGAACGGGTAAAAGACACAATAGCTCCTTTAGTAGCCGAATAATCCAGCAAAAAAGGATTTCCTCTGTAAGCAGTGACAGAAGTCGTATTGATAATAGAGCTACCTTCCTTCAGATGCGGCAAAGCTGCCTGCACCATAAAAACCTGTGAGAAAATATTCGTCCGGAAGGTTTGCAACATTTGTTTTTCAGAGATATTCTCAATTTCTGTCTGTGGATATTGTACAGCTGCATTATTTACTACAATGTCAATCTTTCCCCAGGTCTTTATTACTTTTTCTACGATTTTTCTGCAATTGCTTTCGATACTAATATCGGCACTTATAATAATTGCTTTAGATCCTTTTTCCTCTACCAGTTTCTTCGTTTCTTTGGCATCACTGCTGTCTTTTCTGAAAATTATTGCCACATTAGCTCCTTCTCGCGCAAAGGCTACACAGATGGCTCTTCCTATACCACTACCTCCTCCGGTTACTATCGCTACTTTGTCAACCAATTTCTTGTCCTGACGGTCATATGCCCTCTCAAAAACAGGCTTTTGTTCCATATTCCCTTCTGCTGACTCAGTAGCATCAATTTTCTTAGTTGAAGATTTCATATTTATGTATATTTATCTTTGTTAATGTTACTAATTTATTTTTCGGCTGGTACCCATACAGACAATGAGCCAGCACTTACCTTAAAATTGCCAACACCATTCTCGTCAATCCATACTTTTGCTTTGTTTTTTCCAAGAAAATCTATGAAGCATTTGCCGGTATAATGAGTGCCCACTTTCATAGATTTTTCTGACTTTTTTCCATTCGAAAGCAATACAGCGCAAGGTTTATGTTCTGCATCTCCTTCTCGTGTCCAACCAATGCAGTTAGGCTGGTCGAAATAATCAAACTGTGCACCCCATGCATATTTTTGTCGTGCTTCCAGTAGTTTTTCTAATTCCGAAACTTTTGGTAAGGTAATCTTTTCATGAGTGCCGTCTTGATTTTTTTCACTGTAACAGGTTCCGTATAAATCACAATAAAAAATGCAGGGATACCCTTCCTGCCTGAGTAGAATTAAAGCATACGCCAGGGGCTTAAACCAGACATCGACTGATGATTCCAGGCTCTGGAAAGGCTGGGTGTCATGATTCTCAACAAAAGTAACAGCTAAATCAGGTCGGTTTAGTAACAATGAATTGCCAAAAATGCCCCTTAAATCATAATTTTCGCCTGCCTTGGAGGCATTATGAAAATTATAATGCAAGGGAACATCGAATAAATGAATACGGGATCCAGTCACCCTGATATATTCTTCCAGTACGTAAACATCATCGGGCGTCCAATATTCACCAATCACAAATAAATCGTGCCTGATATTATTCCACATATAATCAAGCCATTCATTATAAAATCCGGGAGAAATATGTTTAAGGGCGTCTAATCTTAGCCCATCAAAGTCGGCTGTTTCATAATACCATTTTCCCCACCGCTTTAATTCTTCTCGTACTGCCGGATTCCTGAATTCAATATCTGAAAGCATCAGATAATCATAATTCCCTTTTTCACTGCCTACTACTTCTTCCCAATCATCGCCATAATTGTTAATAATGTTGTAAATATATGGCTCGTCAATACCTTTGGCGTAATCAACGCCCGTAAAACAATTATAGTCCCATACAAAATCAGAGTATTGTTTTTTTCTATTCGGGAAAGTGAACTTCGTATAGGCTTCAATCTCAAAGGGTTCGCTGATAAATTCATTTCGGTTCTCAAAGTCTACCTTTCTCACCATTATTTTTTCTGTTTCGTCAGCACCCCCTTTATGATTCAGAACTATATCGGCATAGACCAGAATATTTTGTTGATGAAGTGTATTGATTGCTGAAATATATTCTTCTTTGGTGCCATACTTTGTTCTTATGGAACCTTTCTGGTCAAACTCTCCTAAATCGTAAAGGTCATATACATCGTATCCCTGCGATGATCCTCCACTTGCCCCTTTGTAAGCAGGAGGTAACCAAACGGCTCTGATACCTAATTTTTTTAATTTTTTAGCTTCCTGGCTTACTTTTTTCCAAAGTGTACCATCAGCCGGATAATACCATTCGAAAAATTGAATCATTACCTCGTTCATGACAATTTTAGTTTGTTCAAAAAAACGACTATCAGGCATTGTTGCCGAATAAGGAATGAGAGCTACAAATAATTTTCAGATTGTATATCCTAAAATAAGCCCTGACGATATTGGTTAAAAATCTGTGCGAAGACCTGATGCACACTAATAGACAAGAAAAGAAATAGCAACATTTTGTTAATTCATATTTTAATAATAATAAAATTTCTTGTTTTTATTAAAATTCAGTAAAAAATCACCTGCAGCAGGCACAATTTTAATAATATACATAGCCATTCTCTTTGTAGATTTTTTTGCTTTGCTATAGAAGTTTCTGTGTATATAATGCGCAAGTAATTCCACAGAACAGCTATGGACTGAAATTTTCGCTAATGAGTACGTATAGTAGTAATATCTGTTCATCTCAGATTTTGCCAAACGTTTTTAAATTTACTATTATGAGTAATTCAAAGGCAAGTCCAAAGAATTTATGGCTGATTACTAAAAAATCGTTTGAAGCCTGGAATGCTGCTGACCCATTCCGGCAAAGTGCTATTATTGCCTACTACGCTATTTTTTCTATTCCATCATTACTGGTTATAATTATTGCATTGGCAGGTCTTGCCTTTGGCAAAGAGGCAGTACAGGGAGAAATTTCTAATCAGATAAGCTCAGCAATGGGTGATGATACCGCCAGGCAGATAGAAGAGATTATAGCCAAAGCCGGAGAGCAAAAAAAATCGATAATAGCGACCATTATAGGCCTTATTTCTCTTATTTTGGGTGCCATGGGAGTATTTCTGCAATTGCAGACCTCTTTGAATCTGATATGGGAGGTAAAAGTAAAACCTGAGTTAAAAGGTAAACAAAAATGGATTAAGCTTCTGAGAGACCGTTTGTTCTCTTTTGGCTTAATTATATCTATCGGCTTTTTATTATTGGTTTCATTGATATTAACTACCGCTCTGGCTGCTTTCAGTACATGGATAAAAGCTCACTTGCCAGACTTCATGCTGTTTTTGTTTCAATTCATCAATTTCCTGATTTCCTTTATTATTATATCTGTATTGTTTGCTTTAATGTATAAAATTCTGCCTGATGCCCGAATCAAGTGGCGGGATGTTTGGATTGGAGCCATGGTGACCACACTCTTATTTATACTGGGTAAGTTCGGGTTGGGATTTTATTTCGGCAAGGCAGAGCCTGGTTCTACCTATGGTGCGGCTGGTTCTATCATTCTGGTAATGCTATGGGTGTCTTATTCTTGTATGATTGTCTTTTTTGGCGCTGAATTTACAAAACAATTTGCAACACATTTCGGGCGGGGCATAGAGCCAAGCAAAGATGCGATTCATGTTGAAATGTCAGAGGAACAAAAAATGATTGTGGATAAGAGTATCAAACACAAAGAAAAAGCTGGCAAAGCTTAAAAATTCACTGCACCACAAACTATAAAGGATGATGAAGAAGGACACAACTACCACACCTGAAAAGAAACAAACTCCCACGACTCAAAAACGTAGGTGGCTCATTATAATAGGTAGCATTCTGATATTACTCATAGCCTTACGACTGGCTCTTCCATTTATTGTGCTTAAATATGTTAATAAGACTTTGTCAGAGATGGAGCAATACTATGGGCATGTTGAAGACATTGATATTGCTCTTTTAAGAGGCGCCTATGTGATTAACGATATAAAAATAGAGAAGATAAATAGTGAGAATAAACAGCGTGATACAATTCCGTTTTTCAAAAGTCCTCAGATAGACTTATCTGTGGAATGGAAAGCAATTTTTAAGGGATCAATGGTAGGAGAGATTTATGTAGAGAATCCTGTGCTGAATTTTGTAAAGGGTAAACACGAAGGAGAGAACATTAAGGCTGATACTTCTGATTTCAGAGATTTAATCAGAGACCTTATGCCACTAAAGGTAAACCGCTTTGAAATTAATAATGGTCAGATTCATTATATTGATCAGAATAAAACTCCACTTGTTGATATATCAATGAACAAGGTCTATGCAACAGCAGAAAACCTGACTAATGTGAATGACAGTACAAAATTACTGCCCGGCAAGCTAAAAGCTATCGGTGATGTATACCAGGGTAAATTTGAATTGAATGTAAATCTTGATCCGTTGAAAAAACAACCGACTTTTGATATGAATGCCTGGATCACAGATGTAAACATGGTGCTGCTCAATAATTTCTTCAGAGCCTACGCCAATTTTGATGTAAACAAAGGCAATTTTGGCCTCTATACTGAATTTGCGGCTAAAGATGGCGCATTTAATGGCTATGTAAAACCACTAGTTAAAGACCTTGATGTGGTAGAATTTAATAAAGAAGAAGGTAATATCGGACGGATACTCTGGGAGACATTAATAGGTACAGTAGCCGAAATTTTTACTAATCAGCCTAAAGACCAGCTGGCAACCAAAATACCTATTCAGGGAAAGTTTGAAAACCCCAATACAAACCTATGGACGGCCATAAGCTACATATTAAGAAATGCATTTGTTAATGCACTGAAACCATCAGTTGATAATACCATAAGCATAGGAAACGTAACAGCCGAACCAGAGAAGAAAACCTTTCTGCAAAAGGTATTCGGAGGGAAGAAGAATAAGAGGAAAGATAAAAAGAAGTAGTGTAAGTAATTGAATAAGGATTTTAAACAATTTAATTTGAATAGCCATGGAACAAAAAAAATCAGGTGAAGTGAGTAAGAAAACAGAAGATCTGAGTATTAATACCAAGAATGCAGAAGGCCAATTGCTTACCAGCAATCAGGGCTTACTTATTAACGATGACCAGAACTCTTTAAAAACCGGAGAGCGTGGAGCTACTTTATTGGAAGACTTCATTCTAAGAGAAAAAATAACGCATTTCGATCATGAACGAATACCCGAGCGTATTGTACATGCCAGAGGCGCTGCCGCACATGGCTATTTTCAGGTCTACGAGTCAATGGAAAAACATACAAAAGCTCATTTTTTGCAAGATCCGGGCTTAAAAACACCTGTTTTTGTCAGGTTCTCTACTGTGGCTGGTTCTCGTGGTTCTACTGATTTAGCAAGAGACGTAAGGGGTTTCTCTGTAAAGTTTTATACCGAACAAGGCGTATATGATCTGGTAGGTAATAATATGCCGGTTTTCTTTATTCAAGATGCTATCAAGTTTCCGGATTTGATTCATGCTGTAAAGCCTGAACCTCATAATGAGATTCCGCAGGCGGCTTCCGCTCATGACACTTTCTGGGATTTTATCTCTTTAATGCCTGAAAGCGCGCACATGATTATGTGGGCCATGAGCGACAGGGCCATTCCAAGAAGTTACCGTATGATGGAGGGCTTCGGGGTTCATACCTTCCGCTTTATTAATGCAGAAGGGAAATCTCACTTTGTAAAATTCCATTGGAAACCTTTATTGGGTGTACATTCAGTTTGCTGGGACGAAGCTCAGAAAATTTCAGGTAAAGACCCTGATTTCCACCGCAGAGATTTATGGGAAGCCATAGAGAATGGAGCTTTCCCTGAATGGGAATTTGGCGTTCAGATTGTATCAGAAGATGATGAGTTTAAATACGAATTTGATTTATTAGACCCTACCAAACTTATTCCTGAGGAACTGGTACCTGTAAAAAGAATCGGAAAATTAGTGTTAAATCGCAATCCAGATAATTTCTTTGCTGAAACTGAACAGGTTGCCTTCCACCCCGGTCATGTGGTTTCGGGTATAGACTTTACCAATGACCCGCTCTTACAAGGGCGGCTATTCTCCTACACAGATACACAATTGATACGTCTGGGTGGGCCTAATTTCCATGAGATTCCGATCAATCGCTCAGTTTCGCCTGTACATAACAACCAACGGGACGGACATATGAGACAAACGATAAATCAGGGGAGGGTAAGCTATAACCCTAACAGTTTGGGAGGTGGTTGCCCTTTTCAGGCCAAAGCAATGGAGGGAGGTTTTCAGAGCCATACCGAAAGAATAGACGGCAAAAAAATACGTTGTCGTAGCAAAAGCTTTTTTGACCATTTTAGTCAGGCAACTTTGTTCTACGAAAGCCAGTCTGAGGCAGAAAAACAACATCTGACTGATGCCTTGAAATTTGAACTGGGTAAGGTGGAAACAGTAGATATAAGAAAAAGAATGGTAGGTATACTTTCTCAGATTAATAAAAATCTGGCTCAAAATGTAGCTGATGGCTTAGGACTGGAAGTACCTGAAACCCTTGAGCAACCTATCAATCATAGCATACCTGCCGATGGTAATCCTGAAGAATATCAGCCGATATATGTGAAGTCTCCGGTTAAAAAATCAGATGCACTCAGCATGAATAATACAAGCAAGAATACAATCAAGACAAGAAAAATAGCTGTTCTGGCTGCAGATGGCTTTGAGGAAGAATCATTAGTCAGCTTCAAAAAAGTCCTGGAAAAAGAAGGAGCTAAGATAAGTATTATTGCCCCTAAATTAGGCAGAATTACTAGTGAAACCGGTACAGAGCTTAAAGTAAATGAAACTTTATTAACTGCGGCTTCAGTACTCTTTGACGCTGTTTTTGTAAGTGGTGGCAGCAAGAGTGCAGCAACGCTTTTAGAAGAACCCAGCGCTGTGGAATTTGTTGATGAAGCCTTTAAACATTGTAAAGCAATTGCTGCCCACGGAGAGGGAGCAGAATTATTGAAAGCCTCAAATCGAATCAGAAAAGAGTTGAGTAAAGAAACTCTTCCATTTTTAGGCGTACTTATCGATAAATCCCCTCAGGAATTTGTCAGTGCTATCGCACAACACCGTTTCTGGGAACGAGAGAAGAAAGATAAACATCTCGGCTAAAAATGACATCATATACGAATATAGAGCCTTGCTGAAAAGTAAGGCTCTTTTCATTTATATGTTAGCTAGGTAAGTAGCGCTTGACTTAATATCTGTTTTGACTTAAAATTTCGTTGCAGATACCCGACTATAAGGACTTATTTATATTTTTACGTTATCTATTCAAATAATTCTAATATTTAATGAAAAACAATACAAAACGACAGATAGTTATACTTATATCTTTAACAATGAGTATAGCCATGAACGGATTCAGCCAGTCTTCGGGCATTATCGCCGAAGGTGCAAAACCACAACTTATTTCAAGTCAGTTTTCTTTTACCGAAGGGCCAGCCGTTGATAAAAAAGGAAATGTCTATTTTACTGACCAACCCAATAATAAAATCTGGAAATATGACACCAATGGCCAACTTTCTGTCTTTATGGATAAAGCGGGGCGTTCTAACGGAATGTATTTTGATAAAAAAGGTAACCTCATTACCTGTGCCGATGAGCACAACGAAATATGGTCAATCAGTCCCGATAAAAAAGTAACTGTTTTGTTGAAAAACTATAATGGACATGTATTTAACGGCCCTAATGATCTATGGATTGATAAGAAAGGGGGAATGTATTTTACGGACCCGTATTTTCAGAGAGACTATTGGGAAAGAAAAAGCCCTGACCCTGAAATGAAAGGTGAAAAATTGTACTATCTGCCTAAAGGCAAAACCGAGGCTATTCTGGTAGATCCTGAAATCAAAAAGCCTAATGGCCTGATAGGTACACCAGATAATAAATATCTATATGTATCTGACATGGGCAATCGGGCTATTATCAGATACGATATTAATGTTGATGGTACCTTAACAAATAAAAAAGAATTTGCCAAAGACCTTTCGGATGGAATGACCATTGATAATCAGGGCAATGTCTATCTGGCCGGTAGAGGAGTGATTGTGTATAATTCAGAAGGGAAAAAGATAGAGCAGATTGATGTGCCTGCCAAATGGACGGCAAATGTATGCTTTGGCGGAAAAAATATGGATACCTTATTTATTACAGCTTCTGAATCTGTGTTTATTTTACCTATGAAAGTAAAAGGTGTAAAATAAAACTTCGTTTATATCAAAAGAGAGCCGTGGCAATCGCCGCGGCTCTCTTTTGATATATAACCAGATAATAATTAATAACCGGGATTCTGAACAAGAGATTTGTTAGTATCAATCTCACGTTGTGGAATCGGAATTACTAATTTGTTATCGCTGAATGGTAATGTTCCTACATTTTTCTTAATGCGTTTGGCATCATGAATTTGCTGACCTTCAAAAGCTAATTCTAATTTACGCTCTGCTAAAACATCATTTATTGTAACAGATGCCAAAGGAGTAGCGCCTGCTCTGCTTCTGATCAGGTTAACATCGTTTAACGGAGTAGCACCCACTGATGTGCCCAAACGAAGATTTGCTTCAGCACGAACCAGATACATTTCAGCCAGACGAACCACTGGTACGTCACCATATTGGTCCAGGAATTTGGCAGTATAAGTATTACCTGATGCTTTTACGAAGAATACACCTCTTGAATCGTTGCCACTATACAAATTAAGATGTTTGGTTTGTACACGGATATCGCCACGACCCTGATAAGTTGAAGGGGCATAATAGGTGTTCAATGAATTGCCACCATCCTGATCTGTAACAAGAATTTTGAAGATGATTTCGCTATCATTTGTCTCATCAGAAAAGACTTCTTCAAAGGTATCTGTCAACGAAAATTGTGAGCCTGCAATTACTCTGTTTGCAGCATCACGGGCAGCTGCAAAATTACTTTGTTGCAAATATACTCTTGCCAGAATAGCCTGAGCAGCGCTTTTAGAAGCAAAACCAGTGTTTGATGGATTCCCTAACAGACTTTCAGCTTTGGTAAGGTCTTCGATTACCTGCGCATAAATAGCAGCCACAGTTGCTCTCGGGCGATAATCTGCATCGGTAATCCCACGGGTTGGCGTAGTAACCAAAGGTACGCCAAGGTTAGTACTGGCATCCCCATCACCCCAGGCTTTTGCCCAAAGTCTTACTAAATCAAAATAAACCAAACCTCGTATAAAACGGGCTTCGCCTTCTACACTATTCTTTTTTGCTGGCTCAACTTTATCAAGTGCTGATAAAACATTATTAGCAATGTTGATAGTATTATAGCCGGCTAACCAGGTGGCCTGAGTCTGGGTGTTAGTGGTAGTAAAAGTTTTACGCCACAATTCATCTAAAGTCACGAAGGTTCCGGCAAACCTTACTTCAGACTCATCACCTAATAAATCGCCTGAATACTGAATGGCCCCTCCATAGAGATTAGTACTACTCAATGCATCGTATGCTCCGGTAAGTGTTACTTCTACTGCTTGTGAGTTTGCAAGCGCTTCTGATTCGTCGATAGAGGCAGTTGGCTTTACATCCAGCTTGCTATCACAGCTAGTCATGAATGCCACAGTAGCACCAATAAATAACCAATTTTTTATATTTTTATTCATTTTTTCTGATTGCTTTAAATAATTAAAAAAGAATACCGCTTTCTGATTCATAACGAAAAAGAAATTAGAAACTAATATTTAAGCCGCCCATAATTGTTTTTGCTTGAGGCGTAGTATAAAAGTC
>CALRLN020000161.1:0-10347 GCA_943368675.1 Chitinophaga pinensis
CTATTAAGCTATATTGCATCTGTATTTTTGTTTTTTCGCAGATACAAAATACGAAAAACCCCGAAATATGCCAAATCTGTGCATATCCGGGGTTTATTTGTTTAGTAATAAGTTGACAGTCAGTCAGTTAGTACATCAAAGGAAAGCCTTGATAATTTCATTCTCCTTTCTATAAAATAATATTCTGTTTATTATTCTTTTATAGCAGCTTAAAGCTTCGTTTAATTGCTTTTAACTCAAAGCTGCAATGCGTTTATCAATAGCTTTTTTGATTTCGGCAAAATCATCTTTGGAAAGCAGATCGGTTGTGAGAGTGTTGATGTCAAGCAATATCTGGAACATAGTTCCCAGATTATTTACAATAGATTTTACCCTATTGTACTCTTCCATTTCTAGGGGAGAAATTTTTTTCGAATAAGAACCAACATAATCATCCCATTCTTTCTCCTTTTCATCCCAAAAATCTCTGTATATTCCCCTACCCTTTGGAGACAGATTTATTTCCTCTACTTTAATGGGAATAATTTTCTTAATAAAAGCATCCTTATCTAATTGTGAATTTCTGAATGCTTCATAGAGTTCAAACATACAATAATCAGATCTGATATATTTGTCACTCAGTACAACTATGATAATTTCTGCTTTGCCGATACGCTTCATGAAATCCGAGATTAGTCCGCCATAACCTAAATCATTCTTATCACGAATGATATTATAATCGTTATTCCTGAGACTCTCATACAATTCATTAACTATTATCTCACGCGGGTCAGTGAGGCTTCCCCATGCATAGGAGAAGAAAACTTCGGGTGTAGTTTTTGGATACATTTCAGGTTCGTCTGGTTTAATTGATGATTCATCATCTATGATTGCATCTTCTCTGAACAGGTATGAAAAATCCTTTATAAGAAGCCAATTGCCTTGCTTAGACTTAATTTTCTCATTATTAGTCTCTTCTAATTGTTCTTTTAGACTTCCGATTTCGACAAAATCTGAATCGTTTAAAGATAGCTGAATTTCGGGTTTTTCGTCACTTAGTCTCCACAATACCTGAAACAGATCATATCCTAATTTATAGGCTTTCGGTTTACTTTCTATGCTTAATTTTATTTTATGTTCAGAAAACAGACATTCTGCAAAAATTGGCACATCATCTTTTTCAATTAGTATGCCATATTTCCAATATATATCATCAGCCAGATTCCCATACTTAACCATAAACCTGAGAAATATACTTTTGGGCATATATCGTGGAAAAAAAAGAGTGAAGTCAATTGGCACCTTTGGTCTGTTTCTTCTTACAACTTTTTCATCTTTATAGATATCAGGTAAATATTGTGGGGCTATGTAGATATCGGTGAAACTTGGTTTTTTGAAAATCAATTCAAATCTCTCCGCTTCCATTAATTCCAGAAACTTGCCGGCCATTGACTCTATTCCTTTTTCCTTCAGTACGTTTTCAACATGCTGAAGCGAAAACTCTCCATCATGATCCTTTTTAATATCATAGCTTAAAATATCATAGATGGTGTCAGTTACCCATTCAGGATTAAGGAAAACAATATCTTTTAGCTTCTTATTATTTCCGTCTGATTCTTCATTTTCCTCTTTTCCCTCATCTTCATTATAGTATAAAATTGTGCTTGCTGAGCCTTTCAGATAAACCATCAATCCTTCCATTTCAATATCCGGATCAATATCTGTACAGAAGCTTTCAAATTCTTCTCTGCTCATAAATGGTTGATTTTTAGATATTTTTCTGATTTCATCCCTGATATCAATCCATTTCTCACCCAGTTCGTATTTAGATGCCTCATTCTGAAGCATTTCTATCAATTTTGTTTCGAATGTTTTAAAGTTCAGCCAGTGACTTTTACTGTCATCATATATATTTTCATATGCCTTTTCTACACTTAAATGATAATCCTGAACAAGTACATTGTAGGGTTCGCCAAAGAATTTCCCATCCACTGCTTCGTCTGCCGTTTTATCTGTTTTGGTTTGTACCATCATAACAGGACTGTTAGGCGCATAGTACCTGATAAGCTCGAGCCAATAGGAATAATGAAAATGCTCTAAAGGAATCTGATAGTGCTTACCTGAAAGATAAATATCCGTTAGTAGAATACATTCCTTATTGGTGCCGGAATCCCAAAGTAATAAATGCAGAGCGGAATCGTCCAGAAATAACCGATGAGTAGAGTGGTAGTATTCCTGGCCTCCGAAATCCCACGCATTTATTTGCAAGGGATTATCTTCATCACCGATATTCCAACGCCGTATAAGAATACCATGAGTTGAGTCAGGATTTTTAATATATTCACGTTCTTTAAGAAAATGGACTAATGATGTTTTTCCGGTAGTTGAGTTGCCAGAGATGATTACTTTTACTTCGTTGTTTCTGGCAATGCCTTTCTCCAATGATCTGAAATAATCTTTTAAAGCTTCAATGTTATCAAGGATCTCCGGAGGTAGTTTTTCAATATAATTGTCTTTAAGATTTATTCTGAATAAAGACGGACATTTTTGCAGGATACTTTTAGGAACTTCAGTGATTTTATTCCCTTTTAAATCAAGATTTTTCAGTTTCCTGAGTGTAGGTAATCTCTTCAAATTACTAAGCAGGTTGTTGCTTAAATCAAGGTCCTCCAGGTTTATCATTCCTGTTAAAGAATTGATATTGCGTAATTTGTTGTCCTGAAGATGTAATGTTCTTAAATGCGGTAATACTGATAAGCCATTCAGATTGCTGAGCCTATTATAACCTAAAGAAATGTATTCCAATTGGGACATCCCTGATAAGTCGCTGATATCATTTAATTGATTATGCTGAAGATATAATTTTTTTAAATGAGGTAAGGAGGAAAGGCTGCTTAAGCTGATCAGATCGTTATGTCTTAAATCTAATTCTTCTAATTCGGGCGTGTTTGATAAACGACTGACATCCTTAAGGTGATTATGCTGAAGATATATTTTTTTTAGGTTCTTCAATACCGGTAAGTCCAACAGAGTAGTAAGATTATTATAGCTTAAATCTAGTTCATCTAATGCCGGCATCTCTGACAATCCCCTGAAACTTTCTATTCTATTCCTTTGAATATTGATTTTCTTCAATTCAGGTAGACCGGACAGTCCTTCAAAATTAGTGAGAATATTATAACTTAAATCCATGTACTCTAGGTTGAGCATCACCGGCAAGGTGCTAAGGTTTAACAGATGATTGTCCTGAAGATAAATTCTTTTTAAATTAGGTAAAGAAGGTAAGCCATTGAGACTAACAAGTTTATTATGATTTAAATTTAGCTCTTCGATCCAGGGAAGTTCATCAATACTTTCGGGTAAACGAAAAAGATTGCAATGACTGAGATTTAAAACCGGAGACTGGGAACGTTTGTTTTCATTAAATCTATCCAGAAAATTATCACTCATAGGGTCGGAAAGGTTTATCCAATATATGCCTCATTTGTTATAAGGGATAAATATATAAATTAAATTGTATTTTTTGAATAGGTAGTGGGGTTTATCGGATAATGAGGCTGATTTTATTGTGTCTCTTAATCTTTTTATTGCGGGATACCTGCCTGCTTTAAAGAAGCAATTCTCACATCAATAGCATTTTTGATTCCGGCAAAATCATCTTTTGAAAGCAGATCGGTTGTGAGGGTGTTGATGTCCGGTAAGATTTCAAACATCTTTCCAAGGCTATCTACAATAGATTTTACCCTGTTGTACTCTTCCATTTCCAAGGGTGCGATTTTCTTTGAATGAGAGCCAATATAATCATCCCATTCTTTCTCCTTTTCATCCCAAAAATCTCTGTATAGTCCCCTTCCCTTCGGAGTCAGATTTATTTCCTCCACTTTAATCGGAAAAATTTTCTTAACAAATGCGTCTTTTTCAAGTTTTGAATTCCGGAAGGCCTCGTAGAGTTCAAACATGCAATACGAAGATCTGATGTATTTATCACTGAGAATAACAATGATAATTTCTGCCTTGCCAATGCGTTTCATAAAATCTGAGATGAGTCCTTTATAGCCCAGATCATCCTTATCTTTAATGACATTATATCCACCTTTCTTCAGGCTGTCGTATAATTCTGTAGGTCTTCGGGGCTTCCCCAGGCATAGGAGAAGAAAATTTCGGGATTAGCTGACGGAGGCAGTGGGGCTGGTATCTGTTCTTTTTTTCTGAACAGATAAGCAAAATCCGCAACAGGTAGCCAGTTTCCTTGCTCTGATTCTATTTCTGGGTTTCTCGATTTTTCAAGCTGGCTTGTCAGTTTGCCGGTTTTTACGAAATCTGTTTCATTCAAAGAGACTTCCAGCTCAGGTTTCAGATCACCCAAGTGCCATAGTTCCTGAAACAATTTATTACCGATGTCATGTGCTTTGGGGGTATTTTCAATCGTTATTCTGATTTTCTGATCAGTAAACAGGCATTCGGCGATAATTCTTGTATCTGCTTTATCGATTACGATTCCGTATTTCCAGTAAACATCTTCAGCCAGGTTTCCATAGCGGACCATCAGGCGGATAAATACACTTTTGGGCAGATATCCGGGGAAATACAGGGTAAATCTGATAAAAGATTTTGGGAATAATTTCTGAAGGCCTCTCAGGTCAATATAGGTTTCGGGTAAATATTGTGGCGCTATATAGGTATCAGGCTTATCCGGCTTTTCAAAAATTAACTCGAACTGGTTTGCTTTCATCAGTTCGAGGAATTTATCAGTGATAGCCCCCATCCCCTTTTCATTCAGTACTTTTCCGGCATGTATGCGGGTAAATTCTCCGCCTTGTTTCTCCTGAATATCATAACTCAGAATATCATAGATGGTACCTGTTACCCATTGAGGGTTAAGGAAGACGATATCTTTCAGCACCGGGTTTTGCCCGTAGTAAAGAATGGTGCTTGTTGCACCACTCAGATAGGCCATTAATCCTTTCAACTCAATGGCGGGGTCGATGCCCCGGCAGAATTCCTCAAATTCTGTAAAGCTCATCCAGTTTATGCTCTGAGGGAAACTTCTGATTTTATCACGTATTTCAATCCATCTGGCGCCTAATAAATATTTTGAGGCTTCGGTCTGAAGTGTTTCTATCAGTTTCAGCTCAAAGGTTTTGAATTCAAGCCAATGAGGCTCGTCGCTGCTGTCTTTGAACTTATGGGCATTAAAGACACTCAGGTGATAGGCAGGAGACTTAACGAAATAAGGTTGTTCGAAATATTTTTTCCCGACGGCTTCAGGGACAAATAAATCAGTTTTAGTCTGGAGCATCAGTATTGAGCTCTCCGCCGCATAATAGCGGATATTCTCGAGCCAATAGCTATAAGGAAAATGTTCCAGTTGCACACTCCTCATTTCGCCCGACAAATAAATAAGTGTCTCAGACAAACCCTGGCGATTGGTGTCTACTTCCCACACGAGCAGATATAGGGCATTATCATCTAAAAAGAGGCCATGGGTGGCATGATAATATTCCTGGCCGCCGAAATCCCAGATATTTACTTTCAGCGCTTGTCCGGCAGTATCAATAAGCCAGTTGTTGAGGGCTATGCCGTGTGTGGAATTTTGCCCTTCTTCATATATATACTCTTTTAAAAAACGGACAAGGGTTGATTTGCCAGCTGTTGAATTACCTATCAGAATCAGCTTTACTTCTTCGTTTAAAATGCTGCCCTTTTTTAATGAAGAAAAATAATCTGTTATGGCTTCCAAGCCACCTCTCAGGATATCACTGGGGATGTTTGTAATGGGGTTTTCGGCGATTGACAGTTCTTTTAGTGCTGGCAGGTTATCGAAAAAGCTATTGGGGATTAACTCTATTTTATTGTAATTGAGTTTTAAAGTCTGAAGCCTGGCGAGCTTAGATAAATAGTCGATGAGACTTATTTCATTATGTTCTACATCTAAAAAAAACAGCTCTGATAAGGCCGCTAAAGGTTTAATATCTTCAATTTTGTTTCCTTCAAGATATAGTGAATTCAGATTTTTCAGGTTGCTTACTCCCCTGATATCTACTATTGTATTATTGCCTGCATTCAGTGTATGCAGGCCGGGCAATTCAGGTAAATCATCAAGGTTCAGCAGTTTGTTATCGCTTATATCAAGGGTTTCTAATCGGGGTAAGGCAGGGAATCCGTGCAGGTCTTTCAGCCTTATATCTGATAAATTCAGTTTTTTTAATGATTGTAGCTCAGCCAGCGGAGAGAAATCAATTTTACCGCCTTCGGCAAAAATAGGACCATTCCATTCACTTATATCGAGCTCTTCCAGATTAATCAGCTTTTGTAAACCGCTGATGTCTGTTATTTCATTCATGCGGGCATTCAGCGTTCGTAACTGATATAACTTAGGTAAATCACTCAGTGTATTAAGGCCTGCTTTGTTTAAAATCAGGGTTTCTAAAGCCGGCAATGAAGGGAGAGTATCCAGAGAGCTCAAATGATTTTCTGATAAGTCGAGAATCTTTAATCGTTTTAAATGCCTGAAGACCCCTAAAGATATGTGTCGTGGTAAACTGTTTGATAAGTCCAGTTGTTCTAAACTCCGTAAATTCTTTAAACCCGACACATCAGTTACCAGGTTTTCTCTTGCGCTTAATGTATGCAATTTGGATAGTTCAGGCAGATTGAGATCTGTCAGGCTGTTCCTACTTATATCAAGTATTTCTAAATCGGGTAATAATGGTAGATTTATTATACTCTTTAAGTGAAGACCAGATAAATCCAGTTTTCTTAATAATAGCAGATTATCAATATCGTTTAAATCAAATTCCTCTTCAGGAAGATAATCCGTTAAATCCGAAATGCTAAGATCAAGGTTCTGAAGATGAATCAATTTGCTTAAACCATATGTGCTATAAAGTGAATGGTTACGAACTATTAAAGTATGCAGTTTCGGCAATTGAGGCACACTATCGAGAGTTAAAATAGTGCAATTGCTTATATCAAGTATTTCTAAATGAGGTAATAATGGAAAATTATCTAATTGCAGGAGATTATTAGAGGAGACATCCAGATGTATTAATGATACCAAATTAATGAGTCCTTCAGCCAACTCAATATCATTGAAAGCATTAGAGCTTAAATCAAGGTATTTTAAATGATTGATTCTTTCGATGCCGTTTAAATCATATACATCATTATTACTCATTTTCAAAGTATGTAATGCGGGTAATTCGGGTAGAGAATCAAGGTCTGTAAAGTTATTATTATTTAAATCCAGTTCCTCCAGCTGCGGAAGTTCCGGAAGAAGATATACATTTCCCAATCTCTGTCCTGATAGATTCAACTTCTTCAGTTTTTTTAATTTCTCCAGATACTCAAAATCCAGAGCCCCACTATTTCGGTATAATGTTTTAGGACTCAGGTCAGATGCGCTCAGGTCAAGCTCTTCTAACCAGGTAAGTTTTTCAATAGTGTAGAATTCCTTACTAAAATCACAATTACTAAGATCCAACACAGGAGAATGGGTCCGTATATTCTCGTTAATTCTTTCAATAGCTGTACTATCCATGTAGTAAGAATGATTTATGCGGTTCAGGGTTTTTGTTATAAGGGATAAATGTATAAATTAAATTGTGTTTTTTGAATAGGTAGTGGGGTTTATCGGATAATGAGGCTGGTTTTTGTTGTGTTTCTACTCATTTCTTTGGTGGTAATTGTTTTAATTATGCCCCGGGCAAAAACAATACATCTAAGCACCTTTCTGCCTTAAAGAGGCAATCCGCACATCAATAGCCTTTTTGATTTCAGCGAAGTTATCTCTGGAAAGCAAATCAGCAGAGGGGGTATTGATGTCATTTAAAATTTCAAATATTGTTCCGAGTTTATCTGGAATAGCTCTTATTCTTGCATATTGCTCCATTTCTGAGGGGGATATAAATGCGGTATGTTCTTTTACATATTTATCCCATTCAGCTTTTTCATCATTCCAGTACTTTCTGTATTCTGTCCTGCCTTTTGGTGAAAAATCAATTTGTTCTGTATAAATCGGGAATATTCTATCTGAAAAGTCACGTTTGTCCAGTTTTGAGTATCGGAAAGCCTCAAACAATTCATACATACAGTAATTTGATTTCATATATTTATCATTTAACACAAGTATGATAACACCTACCTGTGCCATACGTTCTATAAAAACAGTTATGAGTTCTCCATAGGCTAAATCATTCTTATAGCTTATGACACTATAATTATCTTTCTTAAGACTTTCGTATAAGTCATCGACCATTTTTTCCTGCGAATCATCCGCATTTTCCCATGGATAGGAGACAGAAATTTCCATGTTGATTTTCACAGAAATATGCGTTTGTTTTTTACCGGTGTTTGACACGTCTTTTCCGGATGGATTAGTAATTGCTATTTTTTTCTCGTCCTCCTTTAGAAATTGTAATATTCCGTCACCAACGGTAGTATCAAAAATTCCATTTTTTCCCGTTATCAATATTACACTTGAGTGATCATGAGCTACAGGATCTATTCTAAAATTTGTCTTTCGGCTTTCGTAGGAAACCGCGCTTACTTTCACTACTGTTTTATCATACGATCCGGCCACATAATAGGTATTGGGGAGTTTCTCGTGGTGGTCAGGGTCTATCCAGGTTTTTGTTAAACCATCCAGAAAACCATTTAATGGCGATAAGTTTTCAATTTGAGGATGCTTAGTGAGAAGATACTTTGCGTATGTTACAAATTCGGAGCCATTATGCGGAACTGCCAGGGATATAAAATGACTGATCTTGTGGGGTTCATTGTTCAAAATCTTCTGACAGATATAGGCTTTGCTGATTAGGCCTCCCATGCTATGACCGACTAAAACAATATTCTTGTAACGTTCCGCATATATTTTCAGTTGGGTATCAAGGAGATTCGCATTCTCTTCAACAGGCAGGTTGAATGTATAGGGTTCTCTTTTCCCTCTAAATTTTAAGAATTCCGATTTTAGCAAATTCCAGAAGCCTGTACCACGGTTTTCTAATATAGCTTCGTAAGAATGTACAGCAAAGTCATACTCTTTATATAGTCTTACATATAAATAGCTATAAATAGTTTTGTGCGATGACTTCTTGGGAATCCAGGTTTCTTCACTTCCGAATAAGCCATGAATAAAAACGATCAGGTTCTGATTTTGGGTTTTAGATAGTAAAAATTTACGCATAAAGACTATTGTTGAATACAGCTGTTTATCCGAAATATTCGGGCTTTATCAGGTATAATGCTAAAGATTAAATCAGGGAGATGGACAGTTTGAAATCTTTATTCTCTCTACTTTTTTAATCACTTGAGAGCTGTCCGTACAGGCTTGAACAGAAGCAAATACCGTGGTAAAAAGTAAATCTAAAAAGTATATCGTTGAAAACCAAACTGGTATAGGAAAATTTCAGAAGCCTTTTGAGTAATAGTGTAAATATTATTGATTCCTTTTTTATGGCTATACGATTGGGTGATTATTTAATTTATATAAATATTGTTGTTTTTATCAGTAGCTATTTTTTACAAAAATGCCAGACTACTAATATCAGATTTTAAAAATTTGATATTAGTAAATATATCTTTTCCCCAAAGGCTTTGATGTTGTACTAAATTTAAAGCATGTTTAAATTTTGAGAAACGGTATCGGTTGTTTAAATTGTAAGTAATCAAACATATAATTTAATATAAAATTATTCTACTGAACTAACCTCACGGGCTGCCCTGCTTACTAAAAGGTTTCGAACCTGAATTTTCTATCTCAGTATATTGTTACAGCGAATCAGTGGGATCTTAAATCGATAGGCAGTGACGATAGTCATGAGTCTTGCTCATCTAAAGACGGTAAGGTTTCCTACTGCTGCTGGCCGATTCTCGCTGTAAGAGCCATCTAACATATAAAGTTCTTCGAATCTTTACATCACACAAATATAAAGGCTGATGCGGTAAGTATTTACTATATTAGAAGCAGCATAACTGGTCTGAATAACAAAACACCGAGCAGAGATATTATTCAGATTGTATCCTGTGCAGGTAAAAGAGTTATTAAAGCATTGGAAAAGTTGCAGAGCAAATCCGATTAACGAAACCCCTTTCAATGCATATTTCAAGGCACTCATTCGGAAGTATTTCTGGCGATAAAATTGATACAAAGGTACTTCAAAATTATATCGTCACTCTAACATAAGAACTACAATTGGTTATCAGGGAAATTTTATTGATCAAATAGGAGATACAACCTAAGAGGTGAGAATTGAGTTAGAAGTCCTAAATAAAAATGTTATTCCTATTAATCTTGTAACTTACAAGCAGAGGGCCAGGGGTTCGAATCCCTCAACTCCCACTACAGTAAAGGACTTATAATCAATTGAT
>CALRLN020000162.1:0-10253 GCA_943368675.1 Chitinophaga pinensis
GCTTTGGCACGCTTGTTAAACTCGCTGGCTATCACCCTGCCATCAGCTACTATTATATAGCCAATCGAGTTGGCCAGCTTGCCGGTTGCATCAATCCTATTGGCGTTATCACGGGCAATCTTCACGCTTTCTTCGCCGAGTTTTTTCATTGATTGCAACATACCTGTATTTATGTGACGCTTGCCTGCCTCCAGCACCTTCCTGATGTCGGCCTGCGTGAAAGTGGATTTCAGAGCCATATTCTTGTATGAAAGCGGTCTTTCGATGCATATATCACTTCTCCTTCGAGCCTTAGTGTACCATCTTTTTCCAATACCTTTATGCGTTCGCCTGCTTTCAATGGCAGGGTTCCGGCAGGGCATTGAATCAGATGACTGGCCTGTAAGTAAGAGCCGTCTTCCCTGCTGAATTTCTGCTGCCTGCCGTCTTCATTGCGGCAAGCCCCAAGTGTTATCCACGACGACCCGCCACTATGGAAATTCCCGTTGGCATCCTGCATGGCTGGTGGCACACTCAGCTTTTGGAGTATATACGGATATTGGACTGACATCACCATAAATAAGATTTGTTTCTGACCCTGGGCTGTTTACCTAATCTGTTTTCAAGCCCGAGATTATGGCACAGTAAAGCATAATAATCCAATATTCCCTCTCTGTCATAGCTTATGCCAAAACCACCTTCAGAAATTGAAGCCACCACCAGTAACTCAGGTATAAAATCATATAAAGCCCGTTCGGTTCTATCTACACTATCAACTGTATACGTTTCATCGGGAGCAATTCTATTTTTCAAAAGCAAAGCTTCAATTTCCATATCGTCGATAATCATCCCAAACTTTCCGAGCTTACTTTTTATGTAGTCTGCTATTAACATATCAGTGAATGTTTAAATGTCCGGAAGCCTTATTTCGTCCAGCTTGCATTCAATCCGTCTACCAGCCACTTGGCACCTGCGCTGTTTAACACCGGAAAAGCATTGGCAATGCCTAAGCAGGTTTCAACCAGCGGTTCTTCAGTAGCAAAGCGTTTGATAAGCACATGCTCACGCTTCACTTTCAAAGCATTTGAGCTTTCAACGTCTTCGTCAGCCAGACGTGTATGGGCAGTATTACCCAAAACCGGAGTTTCAGAAAACAACAATACGCCAGCCTCCCACGGATTCACCTGTGTACGCACTCCCTTGATTTCGATTTCGATGAAGCTCTCAACCAGGCCAATCACCGGAAGCCCCTGCGCTTTCAAAGCCATGTTAAGGGTCGAAAGCAGCGATACCTGCGTAGGTGCGGGTGTCTGTGCAGCCCAGGGCGCTACAAAAGCAATGGTTTCAGCCGATACCAGAATGGCATCAATCATATCCTGATCTGTAAAGATATAGTTCAGTTTTTTACCTTTATTCCTGGCAGTTTTTACTACATCCTTGATTTTGGTGATAGGTTTCGATGTCTCGGCATTGTCTACAGTAATACTTACCGTTACGCCCGATTTGTTGGCACCCGGTATAAGAAAATCGACATTGGCCTCAGTCACAAGTCCTTCATTATTGGTATTAGTCAGAATGACCTTTCCCGTAGAGGCTGCTCTCAGGGCCAGCCATTCCAGACGTGCATTCACGCCATTGAATACAAACAACTGGTCTTCCCATATCCAGTTCAGCAGTTCTTTTTTGGCAGCATCATCTGCATAGCGTTTCAGCGTGTTGTATTCATTCATCTGCGACTCCGTTTTCTCACGGGCCACACCAATTTTCGGAATACTGCCGCTTAGTTTCGACACCACCTCACGTCTTTTACGTGGTGCCCGCGAATCCCACGAAATCACATCACCTGCCACAGGGGCACCAAACTCTCCCTCAAGCGACTCCCATTTCAGGGAGGTCACGAATTTGAGTGGAAAAAGCGAAGGAAAATAAAATTCATTGAGGGTATACTCGTTGGCTACTGCCTGCATATCCTTTTCGCTCAATCCGTTTATCAACGATTTTATCATGAATTAAATAAAATTTGAATGAAAAAATTAAAAATCACACCCACAGAATCTGAGGCAGAGCCGCTTTTATCTGTGCCGTTACCACGGGCGCATTGGCCTCAATCAAGGTGGCTCTCAGCCAGGCATCAACTGCATTGGTTTCACCCGATTGCAATTGGATACTATGACCCGTAACCGCCAGCGGACTGTATTTAAAAGCAGATGTATTAGAAGCCGCTTCGGCTGCCGCCTGAAAAATACCTGCATATTGGGCTATAGCCACGCCTAAACTTGTACCAACCGAAATAGTGTCGTAGTCGGCATTGCTGGTATTAATGGCGGTGATGGCATACGCTTTGGCACCGGTCAGTGCAGCAATAAAATCGCCTGTTTTAAAGCCATGCCCTTTCAGCACTAGGTAATCAGTGGCTGTGTTGCCGGCAGCAGTATGCAACCGGGCTGTTTTGAGTACATGATACAGCCCATTACCATCTTTGCCTATTACCGACCCCGCCGGAATAATGGCTCCGTTAGTAAAATCGGCTACTGCCACTGTTACCCCTCCGCTTATATCCTCTATCTTGGTAGCGAAGGCAACTTTTTCGGCTGCGGCATCGCTCTCTCGGAAATTTTGCATAATTGAGATTTAAAAATTAAGAATTAAACACCTGTTTGCCGATGCCCGCATTGGCAGCTTTTCCCTCCGGTTTGTCACCAAATACAGGTTTGCCCGTTGTGGCACCCCTGCCCTCGCTTTCCGCTTTTTTAGCATCAATATAGGCTTGGGCATCCGGTGAAATACCGCCTTTATTGGTTTTGCCGGGCATCGGCTGTGGAAGTTTACCTGAACCATGCTCGCTGAATAAAGGTCTGATGTCTTCCAGCCCTGTTTCCAGTTCAGTTTTATATGCCTCAAACTCGCTTTCTTCTCTGAAACTCATCCGGGCAAAATCACGTAATTTCATTTGCCTGAACGATTCCGGCGTGTCCTTCAACAGCGCTTCAAGTCTTGCTGTTCTCGACTCAACGGTTTTGCCGTTTTCCAATGCGCTTACCTTTGCCGATAAGGCTTTGTTCGACTCAATCAGGTCCTGTGCCCAGCCAGGTACATCATCATTGCCCGTCAGGCTTTCGCCTCCCGTTTCATTTAAGTTTTTGTTGGTTTTCTGTTTGGCAATAGCATCAGTTACACGCTTGTCAGCATCGCCCTGAAATGCCTTTAACAAAGACTCGACCCCTCCTGTTGCAGTGTCAATTTCACTTTCGTCAGTTACTGAAGTTTCCAGAAATGTAGCAACTGCCTCGAAAGCCTTTTCGCTGAAGCCCAGATTTTTATACCTGGTTTTCAGCGCCTGTAGAATTTTACCCTTTAAAATCATAAGGTGTATTTGTGTGAATTTTTCGAATGATAATGTTCTTCATATCAAAGATAAAAAACAATTTTTCATACTTATAATATAAGCACATTTATTTCTTATTACCTTTGTTAATGACTGGATTAACACGGATTTTCCTACACACAACATGAAACATAAAAAAGAAGTGGTTTATCAGGTAAGCTTTCTACGCACCCGCCGGATTGAATTTTACCGCCAGCTTAAAAGTATTTATCTGTATCACACCCGCGAGGAAATCGGCTGCAAGGTTGGCCATCTCTACGATTCCAAAATTGAATATGATAAACCGTTTGTGAACAGGAATGTGAGGATTGAGGTGGTAGAAGTAAGGTAAAAAACAACACAAGCACAAGTAAAATCTTGTGCTTGTGTAAATAGGAAGATTTTTAGTGAAAGTCGGAAAAGGATTATTAAAAATCTATATCATCCAGCAGATTAAGTACAATAGATGGGGTAGTGCTTTGTCTGATATTAATTTTAAAAGTCCGGCCATTATTGTTTTGTGTCCTAATAAAATCATCCATTACATCTTTTAGCTCAAACGAAGGGTCTTTCTTATCCTTCCCTGAATCATTGGTAAAATGAACGGTGAAATTATCATTCCCTTTAGTAGCTTCTGCCAAAAGCGCTAATGTTTCTTTATCCGGATTTTTATGCTCACCGTTCGCTGAAAAAACATAATGATCAGCGGTGATGACCTTGAAAAACTCCGGAGAAAGGTTCCGTGCACTTCCATGATGCTGCATTTTCAGCACATTTACGTGTATTTTGCCATTTGCGCCCAGAAGCTTGTTTACTTTTAAGCCATGAAGAATATCATCCGCACGCCCGTCTCCGGTTAGCAGCATAGTTTTGTCTTCGAATCTAAGTAGGCAAACAATGCTTGAGAGATTAAAAGGAGAGTTGTCGGGGCTTGATATTGAAGCAAAAATAATAGAGTTATCGCCTTTCTTCCTTGCTTCTTTCAAGTCAGCATCCCATTTTTTTTGTAATTTCAGTAAGCGTTTTTCATCAGGGTGTATTACCGAAATCTTCAAACCTGCCTCCCAGTCTCTTTCACCCTGCTTCACGTCTCCGCGCACAAGCACTGCTTTGCCTGGTTTAATAGGTTTAAACGGATTATTAACCGGAATATTTAAGGTATCAGCCACGTCTCGTATCTTTCTACCCTGTCCTGTGGAGGCGATAACTGCTGTAAGATCCTCTTCCATCGTGGGCAAGCCTTGCAATAGTTGTTCAACACTGGCAACAGAGGCACCGGCGGCAATACCCGAAATAACCGGAAGCTGAATATTGCCGATAATGTCATCGAAGGTATTTACCCACAGGTTTTCTATTTTAAACTTAGTATTATCATTCCGGATTTCATTCGTTAATTCAAGCACTCCATTGATATGGTCATCATCCAGATGGCTCACCATTACCATTGATAATGGCAATGGCTGGGTGGGTGATATCGAATTTTTTATTTCTATTAAGCGCTTTCTTAAAAAACCTGAGTATACTCCGGCAGGCCCACCGTCTATAACCATAGTCTTTGGGTCGGTATTGGTGCCAAAATGCAGCAGCAAACAATCGCCGTGAAAGGCTTGCATAATTTCAAGAGTAAAGAACATAAGTCTTTTGTTTAAGTTTGACTAAATACATTGTAAAGCTCTCAAAACATCAAGCATTCCGCTTCCCTGAAAATACCTGTCACGTCCTAAATCTGTAGCGGTTTTGCAGAGAACCTCCTTGATTTTCTGAGGATTCCCTATCATTTCTCTATGCTTGGCCAGCATTAATGCGGCCGCTCCGGATACATGAGGGGCCGCCATAGATGTGCCGTCCATGATGTCAATTTTATTATCAAGCACAAGTGAGGTAATCTTCTCTCCCGGTGCCAGTAAATCCGGCTTGTAGCGTCCGTCTCCTGTAGGGCCTTTACTGGAAAAATAAGACACGCCATAAGTATGCGGCTTACTTCGATGTGTTGACCCTACCGTAATCACGCTTTCGGCATTACCGGGGTCTGTGATACTTGCCAGACGGAATCCATCTTTAACGGCGCCTGCTGTTTTACTTCCTTTGGGCGCAGTATTCTGAATTACACTCTGCCCTTCATTTCCTGCGGCTGCTACAACAATGGTTCCTTCTGCCACCAAACGCTGGCATGCTTCGCAGACCGGAGTTCTGCCAGCGGCAAAACTATCGAAATCATGAGGTATGGAGAGGCTCAGATTCACACCATGAATCACCAGGGCATCTGATTGACTATTGAGCCATCTGACAAACTGAATCGCCGCCAGGATATTGAACTCATCACCTAAGCCATTATTATCCAATACCCTAATATCATACAGGCTGATTCCGGGGCACATACCCACTATGCCTCTGGGGTCGTCAGCGCCTATAATTCCCGCCACATGTGTGCCATGCGGATGTCCCGGTGCCTTATACCCATGAGTCGGGTCAGAATTGTGAGGTATCCTGAGTATGGGGCTTATCAAAGCCCAGTTCAGCATACGCCCGCTTTGCAAGGCGGTTTTAAGGTTACCCAGAAAAGTATTCAGTTCAGTTTCAGTTAATTCAATATTATCATCGCCGTATGTAACACCTCCGGCGCTTTTTATAAATCGGGTAATATCCGATTTTATTTTTCCGGATTGTTTATCATTATCGACGATTTGTCCATTGGCAAAGTTCAGATTAAGCACATTGGCTATTAATGCTCTGAATTTTGTAAAATCATACGTTTCAAGTACTCTTGTATGATTCGCATTTCTGCCCGCTTTGTCCATGGCATCATTAAAAAATACGCCATTTGAATCTCTTCGCCTGAACCCCCTATGTGTAGCATCTATACCCGAATCAAGTATTGCCCAGGTTATACCAGATCCGTCAATATCAAAAAGTCGCCTGCCTGCATCAGCTTTGGTAGCAGGCACCGACTCAGACAAACATAAATAGGCCTGTCTGTTTAAACTGACTGAATACAGAGCCGTTGGTATTTCGGAAAGTGTGGGAGGTTCAGCAAGTTTAGCCTTTTCTTTAAAATGATCGAGTATCTTCTGAAGCCATTGATAATTATTGGTACACCCGGTTTTTTCGTCAGTATTCCACACTGTGGTTTTCCACCATTTTGAAAGAGGCAGTGCGGCCAGAATCAACTCTTTCAGGCTCAGTTTGGCAGCTACATTTTCGCCCGTGCTGGATAGCTCCCACTCTACCCAATTGTCGGGGGAAACTTCTATCAGGTTGGCTTTCAGGTGCGAAAGCAGGTTGGCTGCGGAGACTCCCTTGTAAGGGGTCAGAATCAAATCCACTCTTTTCTTTTTCTGCTCTTCATATTCACGCCATACTTCAAGATATACGGGAGAATCCTGCGTAAGACGCTCATTTTTTAATATTATACTTATAATATCTATGTCCTTGTCTTTGACCTTTGCCATAAAACAGCGTGTAGGTTAAAAATTGAAAATTGCAGTTTATACACTTGTTAAATGTAAGTGAATCAACTTAAAAAACAATACTTTTTTTATTTAAAGGCATATTGATTTGATATACAGATGATGGTTAAAAATGAGTAAGTCCGTCATCATTCAGATAAAATCTCTCCGGGCTATGATAAACAGGCTATAAAAAATAACTTACAAAAATTTACATTGCTGAACTCATACTGCTCTTCTATCTGACTCTGTTCAGAATGATGCAAAAGAAGTGACCTAAAATCTGGCAGGCACGTATCATCAAGGTTTAAGGACAATCTGTTACTTTTCCGGTTTTTGATACTCTTTTGCTTTATAATCGGCCAATTTAGTCATTACTTCAGGGCCCCAGTCTGCTGATTTCGTCAGCATCAGTTTTTTTATATCAAGTCCAATTTCATCTTTAATTTCTCTGATGGCCTGTTGCATGGCAAAAAAGCCTAAAGCCCGATAACTCTCAAACTGGCTTTCAGTAAAAAACTGGTCTGCGGTACTTTCATGCGGGAACGCCTCATTCACAGAAGCATAATTAAAAATATCTTTAGGCTCTTTTCCATAAATACCCGGTTTCAGATAAAGCATTAGGCCCTCCAGTTGTTCAGTACTATTATCGTTAGTCAGTTTTGCCGGATAACGTATCCTTCCCAATGCCCAATATCGTCCTTTTTCCTTATTTGCCGCCCTCGGATAAATATCAAAACCCCAGGGAAAATCAATATGTACTCCCAGATCTATACGTATCTTTCTGATAGCATTGCCCAGGTCTTCGAGCCCGCAGGTCTGATCGCATGAGGCATCGCTGACGATAATAAATCTGTTTCTTCGTAAAACCATTTCATAGAGCCCCAGATTCTCAAAATGGCCGCCATCTGAAAGAAAAACATAATCGTTCAGATCGTTGGTAAGGCCGAACATCTCCATAAAAACCGGATTAATAAAGTTTTTTGGTGAAGAGTAATTAAACGAATTATCACCCGCCGGACCCGGATTACCTAACCATGCGCCCAGGCGAAGATTAAACAGAGTCATGAAAAATGCCACAAATGATGACGTATTATAGCCCATATTCGGGCTTACGGCAGCGCCTGATATGGTCATGGCTGTACCCAGGCTGATACCTCTTTCGCCACCATAATGATCAGGATTTTTATCTGGTATGTCGTTGTCCTGAGCTATATCAACATAAGTATTTCTATAACCCAGATTCAGTGAGCCTGCGTGCAGCGGGCTTATCGTAAACGACCCCGCCTTGCGCTCCTGCCACGCCAGATTCCGGCCATTAACCAGATTCAGCGCCACATTGATGATATGAAAAGGTTTGGCAGGTGGTACCGGCAGTGGTTCATCGTCTACCTCCGGTTTTGGCTTGTATTTTTTCTTGGGCACCACGGCAAGGCTTCCCATTGCGATATTATCCGACTCATCAAATCCGGTAAAAGCATTAGGCCTCCGTACCCCTTCAGGCCGCCCTGCCCCCAGATAAGCCCTTATTAGCCTTGCACGGTACATGGCATGTAATGAAAACCTGTTGCTATCTATATAACGTGAAAAAATAAAGGCCATCAGGAACATCAGCAGCATAAATGACAAAGGCCAGACAGGATTCACTTTTGCCATTGAAGCCGCATTATGTACTATTGCACTGGTATCTGTCAAACTGCTTATCTTCATAAACTTGCCAAGCAACCATATATTTCCGTGCGAGATTACCACTATCAGCACCATAAAGGCGACAAATGCCATGGCAGAAAGGGGCAGATAAGAAAGTGCCTTGAATTTAATATCCACTTTCTTTCTCTTGTCCGGGCTTCCTGGGCTGCCCGATTTCTGACCCAGATAGGCGGTCAGATACCCTGAAATTCCGCCGAATGAAACCACAAATTCTACACCTGATTCGGTGTACTTTGTGGCATATAAAACCATTCCGGACACAAATAACCAGCTTAAGGCAACTATCAGAAACCATCCGCTATGCCTGGATGCCCATTCCCGCTCAGAATCCTCGGCTACCTCACTTTTAAACCCTTCATATAAAAAGCTCATAAACAAAATAATGGCTATAAAAATAGGAAATGCCAGACATATATAAATAATTGAGCCCTCAGTTAGCGTGCCCAATTGCATAAGTGCGGCAAACGCTATATATATTAGTGGCCCTGCTGCCGCCCCTGCTACAAGGTTTCTTAGTAAATCGAGCAACCGCTCCCAATTTCTGTTTTTCTCTTTAAAACGGCTCTGTAAAAAGCCTGCCAGCTCAAAACCTAAAAACAGGAGCCACTTCAGTACGACAAAACCTCCGGTAATGCAGGCCGAAACCCAATATGGATTCCCCCACAAACCGCTCTTTTTATCCTTAAATATCAATTGCAGGTTTTTAACAAAGTCGTATTCGAAATAGTATTTGCCGTTAAAGAACCAGTACCAGCCAATGGCCCAGCACATAATCCCTATGGCCCCGGGTGCAAGGCAATTGAGCAGAAACTCCTTTTGATCCTTACTTTTCTGTGTAAGTTTTTTTACTGATTCTCCATTAGACTGCGGCGGGTTTTTATTGACATAATAATCGCTTATGGTATATAAAACCGTACCGGTGGTCATCATCAGTAAGGCCCAGATATAAGCTACTTCACAATTCAGCAGCGCAACAATTATCCACGGAACAACAACAACACCTGCCAGAAACGGAATCAGAATCAGCCAGTTCAGAAACAGATTACGTAAGTAAATGGCGCCCAGAGTCCAGGAATCGGCTGAAAAGAACCCTACAACCGGGCTCAGATAATTGGTATATTGCCTTAAATGCCGGATAGGTGCTGGTTCTATTGCTTCATTTTGCTTTTTGTCAAGTTCTTCCAGCACTTTCTCTGCACTTTTCTGATGCATCCAGGCACTTAACCAACCTCCCAGATAGCCTCCGCCTGAAACCGTAGACAGATAGGTTATTTTCTCCAGAATCGATGGCTCTGCCTTTTCTTTTCTGGCTAAACTCTGTACAACCCCTAAAGCAAAAGAAGCACTACGAATACCCCCGCCAGACAGGCAAAGCGCATTTGTGCTTTTATCATACATACTTTTATGCAGTGCACTTAAGGTTTTTAAACTCCGGCTCTCAATCAAATCACTGTATACGTCTTCCAGAACCAGACGATTGATAAATTGATAAATATAGTCATACTTAACAATATTGACCGACTTGAGGCTAACCTTACGGTTAATTCTGAGGTACTTGCCTATTTTTTTAAATATTACCTTCCACCAGTTGCTTTTACTGCTGGCAGCTTCGTGGGTTTCTTTATACCGCTCCAGCATTCCTCTCGTATAAGGCTGCAATGGCGCGGCCTCAAGCCAACTCTCAGTGATTAGCAAGTCGGAATCTTTAATCTTTTCATTCAATACCTTCCGGATGGTCGCTTTATCAATAAGCA
>CALRLN020000163.1:0-10228 GCA_943368675.1 Chitinophaga pinensis
CCTCTCAGCTTTTCAATATCATCAGGGTGAACATGCCCGAAAGTATTAAAATCAATTTCAATTTCACCAGGCTTATAGCCATACAAACGATAGTTTTCGTTTGACCATTGAATCGTATCGGTAACAAAATCAATCTCCCAACTACCTATTTTACCTATCCGCTGCGATTCTGATAGCTGTGCTTCGCGTAATTGCAGATTTTTGTTCAGTAAAACATCTTCGGTTACGTCCTGTAAACTGGCTACAAGCATACTCTCCGAACCAAGGTTTAGTATACTTCCTGTGCCCTTGATATATTTAAGAGAACCATCTTTAGTATAAGCACGGAAAGATAACTCACTTATTTTTTTCTTTAATAAGAGTTTTTTACTGATTTTATCTAAATCAGGCAGATCTTCGGGGTGTACAAAGCTTTTAAGTTTTTTTACTGTAGGCGTAAATTCTTTTGGCTTATAACCGAAAATACGGAACAGATTGTCTGAATACGTAAATTCATCGGTTTGCAGGTTCCAGGTCATGCTTCCCATTTTTGAGCTTACCTGTGCACCTTCAAATGCTTTATTCTGAATAATGAGTTTTTTGTTGAGATCCTCTAGTTGGGCTTGTGTGCGGCTCAGGTGTTCCTGCCGGTTAATCAGCTCCTGATTCATGCTGATCAGTTCTTCATTACCTGACTGTAATTCTTCTTTGGATGTTTCCAGTTCTTCATTCAGCGTTTGTAATTCTTCGCTGCTGCTCAGCAATTCTTCGTTGGCATTCTGTAATTCTTCATTGGCTGCTTCCTGACTTTCGGTAATGTTCAGAATATCCTGACGTATCTGTGCTAATTCTTTTTCTAATTGTTCGATGTGTAACTCCGCTAGGCTTTTCTTTGTCTTTTTTACTCCTCGTTTATAAGAATCCTGCTCTACAGGTAATATAGCTCTTTTATTAAATACAATCAGGAAATGCAAAGCTACAGACTGAAGCAAAGGAATTACCTCAATTGAAACCAGATACGATTCACTGCCTTGTTTCACCAATATGTTTTCTTTGGTCACAATCTCTTTTTCTGAATGCGCTTTGTGCAGTAAATTGCGTAAATCAAAAGCCAGTTCTTTGCGTACCATCTTCAGCACATTCAGGCTTGCTTTGCCGGGTGATGGCATAAAAAACAATGAAGTGTCTCCTCTGAAATGAATAATATCATTCTGGTCGCTTACAATAACACAGGGGGGGGTATAATGATTTAATAATATCTCATCAGCATTCTTCTGAAAATCAGTCTGACTTATCATAGGGGTATGGATTGTGTCGGTTTTATAGTTTTTACTTTCATCCATACTTTCATGAGAGTCTTGTGTGAAATGACTGGTCGTATATTTTCGGCTAAAGAATTTATCATGATTGCTGATAAGCGTAAACAAATCAGAAACTACATTGGCTGTTTCAGATTTCCCCAGCCACAATATTCCTTTTTCTTTAAGAGCATAATGAAAAGTAGTAAGGGCTTTTTTCTGCAAAAATGTTGTCATGTAGATGAGCACATTCCGGCATGAAACCAGATCTATTTTAGAAAAAGGTGGGTCTTTCAGAAAATTGTGCACGGCAAAAACACAGCTATTTCTGATGGTTTTATTAATCTGATAAGTGCTGCTATCAATTTTAATAAAATAATCCTCTAATAAATGCGGTGGGATGGCCTGCACATCTAAAGTATTATAAGTACCTGAACGAGCCCGGGCAATATTGCTTTCAGAAATGTCGGTGGCAAAAACCTGAATTTTAATGTCAGGAGCCCTATGCGCCAAAAAGTAATGCAGACTAATGGCAATGGAGTAGGCCTCTTCGCCGGACGAACAGCCCGCTACCCATACCCGGATTGTACCCTGACTTAACTTATTTTCTACCAGATGCGGGAATACCCTTTCGCTTAAAGCCTGAAAAGTTTTAGAATCGCGGAAGAACGAAGTTACAGGTATCAGAAAATCTTTCAGCAATTGCTCCAGTTCCTCTTTATTTGTTTTCAGGAATGTATAATAATCAGCCACATCATCGCAACGGCACAGCCCCATCCGCCGGGCGATTCGTCGGCGTAAAGTTGATTCTTTATAATAACTGAAATCAATTCCTTTATTTTGACGAACAAGAAAAATGATTTGTTTTAAAACATCGTCATAACTACGCGGAATGGTCTTATTATCTTCATTCGGGTAATTTCTGTCAACCACCAGTTGTAGCTTTACTAATTGTTCAGGTATCTTTTCTACGGGCAATACAAAATCAATTGCTTCTGCATCAATTGCGCTTTGCGGCATTTCAGGGAAACTGGCAGAGCCAGGGTCCTGAGCAAAAGTAATTCCCCCGCATTTTTTTATAGCTTTCAAACCCAGGGTGCCATCAGCGCCTGTTCCTGAAAGCACTACACCAGCGGCATTGTTCTGGTGTACTTCTCCTAATGAGTGAAAAAAAATATCTATTGAGTAAGCTATTGGGTTTTTATTGTCTCGGGGTAATAATTTCAATACGCCATCAATGGTAAGCAGTATTTTATTTTCGGGAATGGTATAGATATGGTCTGGTTTTATATCTAAGTCATCGCTCACTTCCAGCACAGGTATCTCTGTAGATTTAGATAATATTTCTGGTAAAAGGCTTTCACGGTCAGAGGGTAAATGCAGAACCAGCACATAGGCCATGCCTGAGTTTTTAGGAATCGCAGCAACAAATTTCTGAAAAGCCTCAACTCCTCCGGCGGAAGCCCCTAAACCAACTATTGTAAAATCTTGCGGGACTTTCTGAAGAGGTGTGGAATGTTTTTTACTCATGATTGGACAAGGGTTAAACAAGTCTATGGGTAAGGTGATATACTGAAAAATCCAGAGAAAAGACTGAATTTTGTAGAAACCAAAGTTATAATTTTTTTTTCAATTTATGCTTAAAATTATAATCCTGAGTACTAAACCATGATTTTCAATGCTATTTGTTGTACAACTGATTATGATTTAATAAAGATAACTGAGTGGTTTAGGTAGGGTTAGAAATAGCCGTTTACTCTTACTTTTTCCTGGCGTTTTAAAATGTTTCAGCAGCTTTTTTCGTTTTCTAATAATCAACCGCCTTAGACAATAGAGCTTCACCTGTCTTAATCTTATCTGCTTACACTCACCCTGATACTAAAAAAGAGAGAACTAAAAAGGAGTTTTTATGATTAGAACAATAGTATTGGATAATGATTTTTCATCATTAGAAAGAATTGAGGAGTTTTGTAAGGGCATAGATTTCATTGACTTAAAGAGAGTTTTTTCAAGTGTTGAAGATGCCAGACAGTATCTGGAGAAATATCCGGTTGATCTGCTTTTTTCGGATTTTAATTTACCCGATATTAGTGGAGTCGATTTTTTCAAATCGCTTACACAGGCTTGCAAAATAGTATTTATCAGTTCTTCTAACGAGTTTGCAGCTGAAAGCTATGATCTTAATGCGATAGATTATCTGCTTAAACCTTTTAGCTTGCAGCGCTTTGAAATAGCACTTAATAAAGTAAAAGAGTTTTTCAGAGGGCAGAGTGCTATTGAAACTTCAGAGAAACCCTACATTTGCTTTCGGGTAGATTATAGCCTTGTGAAAGTGGTAATTGAAGATATACTACTCATAGAGGGCCTGGATAATTATCTTAAAATTCATCTGGATAATCAAAAGCCTTTGATTATACGCTCAACCATGAAAGCACTACTGGCCAAACTCCCGCAAAATGAATTTGTGCAGGTTCATCGTTCTTTCATTGTACCCTTGAAAAAAATCAACACCGTGAGAAATAAAATCATCAATATCGGGGAACAGGAAGTACCTATAGGAATTCGGTATGAGTCTGATTTCTTCCGGGTTTTTGGTACCTGATAACTCATTCACCACAACAAATTTCCCTTTCGCCACAATTTTGATATTTCCGGGTGTATCTGGTACTTTTCTTTCGTTTTCTTTATCAGAAAGGTAATAATACCTGACTGTTAAAAATTTTATCCATACAAAAAATTCTCTTTTTATCATGAAGACCAATCGATTAATCCTACTCGGTTTAGCTATCGTATCCGCCTTAGCGTTTCAGGCTTGCGACGACGACGACGATGTCGTACTTGACCCAACAATTTCAGGACTTAGCTGCCCGAGTGCAGTCTTTTCAACTGCGGCAGTGAGAGGAACAGCCTATACAGGTACTTTTACTGTACCTTATACAGGTGGTAACGGCATGGCTTATAATGCCGGTACAACTCCTATTACATCAACCGGAACCACTGGTTTATCAGCAAAATTAAATGCGGGTAGTCTGGCATCCGGAGGCGGGAATCTGACTTATGCGGTTACAGGTACGCCTAGTATGGCAGATACTGTGCGCAATGCGTCTTTCCTTATTAACTTTGGTGGGCAGACCTGTACTGTCACCATGCCTATTTCGCCGGCAACTTCGCCAACATTAAATCAAGCAAAATAGTATCAGGTACTAATTGAAATTCTGTAAAGCGAAGGCTATGGAAATTTTCATGGCCTTCGCTTTTTTTGTAATTATAATAGCACGGTTGAAAAGTAGTTTTAAATCTTTTCAGGCTTTAATTTGTATTCTATATAAGAACATTTTACAAAGACATAAACATGGCATGGAATCCGGATACCTACAATCAATTCAAATCGGAAAGATTTGCACCGTTTTATGATTGCCTGAATCTGATAACAATCAAAGATGGAATTAATGTAATAGACTTAGGTTGTGGCACGGGAGAATTAACCAGAAAACTGGCAGATGCCTTACCAGGTTCGAGAGTACTTGGCATTGATTCCTCACAGGAGATGTTGAACGATTCTAAAGCTTTTGAGAACGAGCAGGTAAGGTTTGAGTTAAGAAGCATAGAAGAACAGGTAAAGCAGGAAACCAAGTGGGATCTGGTGTTTTCAAATGCTGCCATTCAATGGGTATATAATCATGAAGAACTATTACCGCAGGTAATTTCGCTGGTAAAACCAGCGGGGCAATTAGTGATTCAGATGCCAGATCAGAACCAGAATGCCTCAAATCTTATCTTAGACGAACTGGCCATAGAAGAACCTTTTTGCACTGCACTGCAAAACTGGACACGCAACTCACCAGTATTCGATATTGAAAGATACGCACAGATACTTTTCGAAAACGGCAGCCGGCAAATGACAGTTTTTGAAAAGATTTATCCTCTGATACTTAAAGATACAGATGCACTATTTGATTGGGTGTCCGGTACTGCTCTGATTCCTTATACTGAAAGATTGAGCGGAGCAATAAAACAACAGTTTATAGATGCTTATAAAGACCGTCTGAAAAACAGATTTCCAAAATCGCCCGTATTTTATCCTTTTAAAAGAATAATCATGGAGGCAAAATTTTAGTTCTTCCATAACAGGTTTATGTATCAGTATTGTATATTTGAATTTTACAAACAAATGCATGGATACAATTTCAATAGAAGAGTTTTACAGACAAACCAGTTACAAGACTGACGATGGCGATGTGATTTCGCTTTTGCCGAAAGATTACAGCAGAGAAATAGGACATTTTAATGTTTTTAATATAGAAGAGATTACAAAGCAAAGCATAGGAAAGCCTGTGATGCCTTATAATCGACGAGCCTATTATAAGATAAGCCTTATCAAAGGCAGAAACAAAGCTGAGTATGCCGATAAAGTGATTGAGATTGAGAAGAACGCTCTTTTGTTTGCTTCACCTAAAATTCCCTATCATTACGTGCCGAAAGACACTAATCAGTCTGGTCATTTTTGCGTATTTACCGACGAATTCTTAATCAGGAATAAAAGTGGTGTGGTATTAGATGAGCTACCCATCTTCAAATCAGGCGGTTATCCGGTTTTTCAGATTTCGGAGGAAGAATCAGAAGATATTAACTATATCTTCAAAAAAATGCACAAGGAACTGGCATCTGATTATACCTATAAATATGATTTGTTGCGCAATTATGTTCTGGAGTTAATCCATTATGGGCAAAAACTGCAACCAATTACGGCTCTCTATACGAGCCACAATGCCTCTGCCCGTGTATCATCTTTGTTTATCGAATTATTGGAGCGTCAATTCCCGATCGAATCGCCTCAGCAAAAACTGAATCTGCGTACAGCCAAAGACTATGCTGACAGGCTTGCTGTACATGTAAATCATCTAAATAAGGTCCTGAAAGAGAATACAGGCAAAACCACCACGGATCTCATAAGTGGCCGTATTATCAGAGAAGCGAAAATACTATTGAAACAAACCGACTGGAATGTATCAGAGATTGCCTATTCGCTGGGATTTGAAGAAGTAGCTCATTTTTCAAATTTCTTCAAAAAACAAACTTCTATTACCCCATTAGGATTCCGGGCATGATTTGATTCTTGCAAATAATGGAACTAGTTTTTTAACCTTACCGGCACCCAGAATTCTTCTTCCGAATCGGGGTCAGCATTTTTGTATTTAGCACCCAACAACTCAAAATGTGGTCGGTCGTCAAGCATATATTCCGAATTAGGTAACCATGTTCTGAATATATATTGAAACGTACTGGTATCAGTACTCGAACCCTTGTGCAGGAAAACAGCATACACCCCCCCCGTCAGCCTAAAGGCTTCCATTTCATCAGGAATATGAGCAAAATCTGATACCTCAACTGCTGCCCATTTCTCAAAAGTTGCCTCAGGGTTGAAATGTATAAAAAAATCAGGCGAGTATAATTGTAAAGAATACAGGTCGGTGCTGATGCTATTTTTAATTTCTTTGCGCATGGGCATAAAACTTCTCCATAAGTCTCCTGTTTTATTATTGGCAAAAGACATTGTCAGGTGCTTGCCGACTAGTTTCTTTTCTCCTAAGGTTTCGATTCTAGGCTCTATCATATATATATCGTTGGACATTCAGCCAAATTACATGTTTTTTATTCGAATAAAAATCCTCAAAAGAGAATTTATTAACTGATTTCAGAATATTTATCAGATAGAAGTATCAGGCGTAGTAGTTTTATTATCTAAGGATTTCCTTTGGCTGGTAGTTATTGCTACCGTCCTGGCTTTTCCGTTAGGGTGGTGGGCAATGTCTCAATGACTGAAAGAATTTGCTTATGCCATCGATATACAATGGTGGATGTTTGCCATTGCAGGTGTATCAGCAATTGGTATCGCTGCCTTAACTGTGAGTTTTCAGAGTATCAAAGCTGCTTTATTGAATCCGGTGAAAAGTTTGAAGATGGAATAGCAAGGAGCCTGTGGCAAGGGATAGAAGGGGTAAATGCTTATCTCCCTTGCCTCTGCCTCATGTCCTCAGCTATTAATCACACAAAGTGGGCAAGTCAGGATTTAAAGCAAACTCAAACATTTTCTCTAACTGAGAATAAGTTGCCCTGTCAGTAGAAAGTAATAAATCAGGCAGGTCTTTTTGATGAATCCATGCTATGCCGGAGGTCTCGTTGGTTTGCGTGAGTATTTCTCCACCCGTCACCTCGCATAAAATAAAAAACTTATAAACATACCAGGGCTGATAAGGATGAGGGTGCATTTTTTTATCAAATACTGCAAGTAGCCTTGTCGCTTTCACTTTAAGACCTGTTTCTTCCCATACCTCTTTTTCTGCAACTTCAAAGGGGGTATAGCCTATGTCTGCCCAACCTCCAGGTACTGTCCAACGGTCATTATCTATTTTCTCCTGCACCATTAATAACTCATCAGTGCTACGGAAAACAATAGCTCGTATATCAACTTTTGGTGTACGGTAGCCTATCTCATCAGGAAAAAGTTTAACGATATGCTGAATCTCTACATTGCTTAACTGAGCCATGATTTGCTGGCCGATTGCATTAATTTCTTCATAGCGCTCACGGTCGTATACACTATCTGTATAGGCCAGCCCGGTTTGGGCAAGTGCTTGCAGACGTTGAGAAACAGACAGCCAGTTAAGGGGATTCATGTTTGTATAATTTCGGGTTAAAAGGCGGATAGCTTAAGTAGTGAATTTAATTATAACCAGTCTCAAATCATTAAACAGGCAACCAGATATTAAATACGGCTCCCTCACCATCTTTCGATTCAGCAGAGATAAAGCCCTTGTGTTGCTCAACTATTTTCTTTACGATACTCAAACCAATACCAGTACCGGAGTATTCTGATTTGCCATGCAGACGTTGGAAAAGATTAAAGATTTTCTCTTTAAACTCTTCAGGGAACCCTATCCCATTATCTTTAAAAATAAGATGTACAAACGATTGATCAGGATTGGCCAAACTGTTTATTTGCTTTCCTTTTACAATTTTTGATGAAATACTAATCCGGGGCTTTTCTGTTGAAAATTTAAGCGAATTACTAATCAGATTCGAAAAAAGCTGATTTATCTGTAATGAACTGGCCTTAATAACCGGTAGTTTACTGCTTTTGATAGTGGCATTTTTTTCTTTTATCAGCAGCTCAAAATCTGTCTTTACTTCTGCCAGAATCTTATTCAGGTCTGTTTCTACAAATTCTTCACCCGTTTTTGACAGGCGGCTATAGGTAAGAACCGATTGTATCAAATCGCTCATGCGTTGAGCAGAGGAGTTGATTTTTTCAAAATATTTCTGACCGTTTTCGCTCTCAAAACCACTTTTTTCAATCAGATGAATAAAGGTTCTGATTTTTCTCAGTGGCTCCTGCAAATCATGGCTGGCAATATAATTGAATGATTCAAGTTCCTTATTTGAGTTTTCAAGCGCAACATTTTTATCTGATAATTCTGCGGTTCTCTCTTCAACCAGTGTTTCAAGTTTTTCTGTAAAGATTTTTTGTTCATGAATATCCATAAAAGTACCAATCCAGTTGATAATTTCTCCCTGTTCATTCCGGACAGGCTCACCTTGCCCGTAATGCCAGCGATATTCTCCAGCTTTGTTTTTTAAACGTAATTCAATTTTATAAATATCCCCTGTACTCAGACTATGGTGCCACGCTTTTTCCATCCTTTTATAATCATCAGGGTGTAGTGTCAGTATCCAGTTTTCAGCAGATGATTCAATACCTGTGTATTCGAGCCAGCGACCTGACGCATAGAGTTGATTTCCTTTAGCATCTGTCATCCAGACCAATTGCGGTAAAGTCTCCGCTAGTGTCCGGAATTGTTCTTCACTGGCTTCAACTTTCTTTCTTGCTTCTACTTGTGCAGTTGATTCTATAACATGCACCATCAGTTCATTAATGAGGCCATTTTCATTTTTTATCGGATAAATCACAAAGTCCCAATAGCCCGACCGAATTTTGCCTTTATACATAAAAGAAGCAAAAAATTCATTGGCAGCAAAAGGTTCACCACTGCTATGCACATAAGAGAAGATCTCGAAGATGCCTTGTCCTTCAAATTCCGGGAATAATTGCCTCAAGCTATGACCTACCATTTCGTCAGACTGGCGACCAATCAATTCCTGGAATCTGGTATTAGTTAAACTGAACCTATGCTCAGGGCCTTCAAGAATGGCAATAGCAGCAGGGGCTTGCATTAAAAACCCTCTTAATCGTTGTTCAACCTCCCGGCGGGTCTGCGCAATTTTTAATTGTGATTTTACTCTTGATAATAATTCATTGGCCGAGAAAGGCTTGGTCATGTAATCATCAGCTCCGGTTTCATAACCTTCTATTCTTGATTCTTCGCCTGCCCGGGCTGTAATCAGAACTACAGGAATGTGGGCAATGCCAGAATTCTCTTTTACCTCTTTCAATAATTCAATGCCGTCCATCACTGGCATCATTATATCACTCAGAATTAAAGAGGGTTGGCGTTGTCTGATTAATTGCAGTGCCTCAGCCCCATTAGCTGCTATAAGTGTATTATATTTTGTACTGATGATAGACTCAATGTGTTGTCGCATATCAGTATTATCATCCACAATCAGAATAGTTGGAAGGCTTTTGTCAAAATCCTTTTGCTTTGAGGTCGCTTTCTCTGTTTTATCCTGTAGAAAAGAAGCGGCTTCGTCTACATAAACATTTGAAATAATATCAGAAAAATCTGGTGTTTCCTGTACTTGTGTTTCAGGTAAATGTGATTTCCCTAAAGGAATACTTACTGAAAATTTACTTCCTGTCCCTTCTTTACTTTCTACGGTTATCTGCCCCTTGTGCAATTGTACGAGTTCTTTTACCAGAGATAAACCAATCCCGGTTCCCTCGTAGGTCCGGCCTGCGGTATTTTGAACACGATGGAAGCGGTCGAACATAT
>CALRLN020000164.1:0-10205 GCA_943368675.1 Chitinophaga pinensis
AATTGCCCATCGGCAAGCAATAATAATTTAAAAACTTTTCTTCTGTACCTCTTCGTGGTGTTTCAGGTAGAGCGGCAGGGCAGCCGAACCATACCAGGGATAGATTTCCGCATCCAGCACTTTGGCTTTTATGGCAGGGTCGGTTTCCAGCAGGGTTTTGGTTTCTTCAGGGGTTTGGGTATTGAGTATAAATATACCACGATAGCTTTTGTCGTTTTTGCCCAAAGGCCCGGCTACTACCAGTTTGCCTATTGATTGCATACGAATCATGTTCGCCATATGCCCTTTGAACAGACTGTCTAAAAGGGTTTTATCTGTAGTGGTATTGCTTCCGCTTTTTAGTATCACAAGCGTATACATCTTCATGCCGTATTCGTCAGCATTCAATGAATCGGCCAAAGCCTGTCTGAATTTAGGATTTGAACTTTGGGCCTTTGCAGAAAGTGCAAACGCCAGCAGGAGTAGAGTTAATAGAGTTTTAGACATAAATTAATAGGTTAAAGAAGTTGTTTAGGATTGTTCCTTTCATTTAAAAATGAGTTGTTTTGGCTGCGCCTTCATCAAATGATTTCAATCATAGCTCTGCTATGCTTTCATCATTTGATTTGTCTCGCTCAAAACACCACTATTTTTAAAAAGTAACGAAAATCCTAAACAACTTCGAAGTAAATATTGAAAAAATATTACGTATAACCTAAAAATTATTGCATGAATCAGCAAGCTATAATTGTAAATGCCCCTGACTATTCATTAGCTTAAAACAAAACTCACCTTCAAGAGGTTGAAGTGACTTGTCTACTCGTAATTATACTTATAGGTCAAGCCATTATCTTCCAGTACTTCGGTCGGATAGCCCTCTGAATCATATTTAAAAATACGCTGAAAACTGTAACGGCCTGTGGCTTTTATTACATTGTTGGGGCTTTTGTTAAAAGCACTTATCCACTGTGGTTTTTGTTTGATGAGATAATAGGGGTTAGTCTTATTATCATATTCGTAGATAGTCACTTCCCCGTCTCCATTCGTTACTTTGGTGATATTGCCTCTCGTGTCATATTCGAACCGAGTGGTGATGTTTTTCCCATCAGATTTATCAATTTGCTGCTCTACCCGACCTTCTGCATTGTAGATAAATTCGGTAGTAGTATTAACCCTGACAATCCTGCTGAGTTGCCCTTTGCCGTTATATTCAAAGGTTTCTTCTGATTTCATGCCTGATGCCGGATTACACAAGGCAGTAGTACTTGAGTACATACTGCGCAAGGTGGTTTTCAGTTTGCTTATTCTACCGTTGGCATATTCATAGGTAAATTCATCAGTAGGATTGGTCTCACAGAAGGTATACGCGTTTTCTTTTACCAACAGGTCTTTATCAAATTCAAAAGTAATTGAAGGCTTGTTACTGACCGTCAGGCTGATAATCTTTTTCCCTGATATTCCGGGTGTTTGCGGGTCGGCAGATTCCTTTTTACAACCCAGGCCAAGAGCCAACAAAAGTAAGATAGCAAGTTTTTTCATTGTCTTTGAAATTTGTATGAATGCGGAAATCAATACATTCAAATTTACCAATAAAGTACTTAAAAAATGTTGTATCAAAACATTTTTATGATTTATCGGTCAGAAATTTTTCATTAGATCAATCTAAACCTGCTGTCTTTCATTATTTCGTTAATCGTTCCAGCATTTTTTTACCACCATTATTATAAGGATTAAGCTCAACTGATTTCTGGTACATTTTAATGGCTTCTTCTTTATTACCTGATTTCAGCAATGCCTCACCAAGGCTATCATATACATTCCAGCTATCAGGGTAAAGCGCTACATTCAGTTTAAATAACTCAATAGCTTCTTTGGTTTTATCTGTACTCATTACTCTGTAGGCCCAATCGTTCAGCTCGTTTTCATCCGGTTGGAAGCCCGGGTCTTTTTTACGTGTTTCTTCAAATACCTGCATGGCTTTGTCATAGCCGTGTTTGTTTAGTTCGACCCGCAACAGTGTGATAGGGTCTGAGGCCGGAATCTCAGGATTATAATAGCCGGCCAGTTCTTCTATCCAGTTCTCGGGAGAAGAGCCACCAAGATTGGTAAGAACAATGACCGCCAGTTCGTCATCAGGATATACCAGAAATGCAGAGCGCCCCCCGCCTGACATACCTACTGCAGGGTGTTTCATACGAAATTTGTTGACACCCCAGCCTAAAGCCCAGTTGGTAGGCTTGCCATTATTAAAGCTTATCGGCGACCACATCTTCTTTAATGCTTCCCTGCTTTTTAGTAATTTTCCCTGTTGCAGGGCAATTACCCAATTGGCGATGTCTTCCGATGAACTGTTTAAGCCTGAACCTGTGCGACGGGATGGAGAGAACTCAGAGTAATTATTAGTCAATCTGGCTTCTGCTAAAGGATAACCATCTATAGATTTTTTGAAAGTATAGGTAGGGGCATAATGCGGAATTATATCGCGCGAATCGCCAAAGACCGTATGAGGCATACCTACTACATCAAATTGTTTTTCTTTGAAAACCTCGGCAAAGGGTTTCCCGCTTAGTTTGCTGATAACCTTGCCTAATAGTACATAATTGGTCTGGTTATAGCTGAACTGCTCTCCGGTTGGGAAATCCATTGGCATAGCCGTTATTCTCTCCCATACTCTGGCTTCGTTGGTAGCTCCGGCAGGGTCTTGTATACGGAGAATGTCGGGCAAGCCTGAAATATGGGTGAGCAATTGCTGAATTTTGACAGGCTGCCATTGCGCAGGCAGACTGTCTATATATTGAGAGATAGGGGCAGAGAGATCGAGCTTGCCTTCTTCTACCAACTGCATAACCGCAACCCCGGTAAAAGCCTTGGTGCAGGAATTAATAGCAAAAATACTTTGATTATCCACCGGAACATTATCCTGTAAATTGGCTATACCATACGATTTATTCAGCACTATTTTACCCTTCTGCACTATGGCTACCTGCATGCCGGGAATCTTTAAATCCTTCATCTGCTTTTGCAGGAATTCATCTACCTGTTTTTCTCTCGACTGTGCAAAACCCATCTGACTGAGCAGCATTAATACTGTAAATAGCTTTTTCATAAATTAATTAAAAGGTGATTTTTGTGTGGATACTCCTGAACTGAGAAAAGGTTACAAAGAATTTTGCACAGGCTTTGGTTTAATGGCTTGCCAACTATCTGATCATGGAATTTATTAGTTAAAGGAGATTTATCTCTGAATATTTGAACCCGAGTAGGGCAGGACTTAATTAATGAGTATGGTCGTTTAAGTACACTAGAAACAGTGCCATATATTTTCACCGATAAATAATAAAAGAGCCGTACAATCATGAAATAGATTGGCGGTTGTTTTTGATATGAAGCATAGCAGATAAATTTATTGTCCGGATACAGAGTAATGAAACAGTGGGAGGATATGTGAGGCTAGAACTGTATCCGAACCCTCGTTAAACTGCTTTTCTCTAAAATGATAATGAAATATTGCGTAAAGTCCACAAAGAATCCTGATTCTACACTAGAGATTGGTCATACCCTCATAAACACTCCCGGTTACGTAGACAAAATATCTAAAAGCTGAACTGAAAAAATGCTCTGGCATTGAATGGGGTGCCGGGAGTAAAATGTATTTCTTCAACCGGATTGAGTTCGTCTCTTAACCGGCTTTCAGTGGCGAACTGTGTTTCTTTCCAGCGGGTATTAAATAAATTCTGGATATTTAAACCAATTGTGTAGCGGTTTTTAGTGTAACCCAATAGGGCATCAGCTACAAAATAACCTTTGGCTACAATGCTGCCACCTTCATTGGCCGGGCGGTCGACTACGTATCGGTATCGTAAACTTCCGCTAAATCCATTCTTATTTTTAAGAGTTAATCCGCCTATGCTCGTAAATTTGATTGCTAAGGGTATGTAATTTTCTCCCTCTTCCTCACCGACTGCACGAGGTTTTGCCCAGTTGGCATCAAAATCGGCAAATAGATTTCTGGTTAGCTGATAACGGACAGACACATCGAAACCGCTTCTGACTGATTGGCCTGACGGTTCTACAACGCCTGCATCGCCCGCATATACAAATTCCTGTTGTAGCCATAGGTACCAATAGGCTGCATTGATAAGCAGCTTAGGGATGGGCTTCCAGGTGGTGCCGAAATCGGCTCCATAAGCAGGGGGCAGAATATCTAGCCCATTTTGTGCCACTACTACACGGGTATCATTTGAGTGAAAACCTTTGCCAAGGTTCAGGTAAAACTGCAATCTGTTATTCAGAGTATAATACAGGTTTAATTTAGGCGACACAATAGATGCCTTTGCTTTACTCCGGGTGTTTACTTGCAGGTGATCGACGTATTGGTTGTGAAAATAATCGAAGCGAACGCTTGCGGTGGCAGATAGTCTATTACTCAACTGAATGCTTTCATCGGCATAGAGGCCTATGTTCGCCTCATTAATATCCCCCAGTTTAATCGACTCTAATAATTGAGAACGGTTGGCTGTATGTGATAATTCTGAATCGTTCGTTATATCGTGCCGATAATTGATACCTATGTTAAAAACAGATTGCTTTGTGCCGATGCCATGAGCAATAGAATAATTACTGTTATAGCCCCATAAATGGCGGGCCTCTTTTTGCTTTATCTGGTCGCCATGAATAGGGTCATCCAGAAAAAAAGTAAAGTTTGAATATAATTCAAAATTATAATTGGCATAGAAAAACTGGTTTTTCCAGACGTGGTTTCTTTTGGTAAGTGTTACAAACTCAGCATTTAGGTTGCTTCGGCTGGTTTGTCCTCCCTCGTTGGGGTCAATCGCGCCAAAGAAGCCAATTATCCCTTTTTCAACGGCTCGGTCAGGGATTTGCCCTGAAGCCAGCCATTTGCTCCGGAATGTAGAGGCCGTGAAAGTAAGGTTGGTGTTTTTACTTAAATGCCCATGATATTTGCCAACCAGATTCAGGCGCTTGAAATGCTGAGGTGCATCAAAATAGGCATCAGAATAATTATATTCTCCGGCCAGATAAGCGTTCTGGTTATTGTCTCTGGCTTTTTTACCTAATATATTGGCTCCGCCTACAAGACGATAAGTATTGAATTGCCCTGACTCAGCTTTTACGAAATTCTGATCTATTACTGATTTGGTTCTAAAATTGGCCCAGCCTGCTGTGCTGAAATTACCTTTGTCGGCATCATATAGGCCTTTTTTGAAATCTACACCGTCAATAAGTTCGGGAATAATGAAGTGGGCATCTGCATAGCCCTGGCCATGTGCGTGAGAAACCATATTTATAGGCATACCGTCAACCGTTAGCCGGATATCAGTGCCGTGGTCTATATCAAAACCACGCAGGAAAATCTGTTCGGCCTTACCACCCCCTGCGTGTTGTCCGATTACAACTCCTGGAATAATACGTAATACCTCCTGAGAGTTATTGATAGGCCGCAGTTTGATATCCAGACTTGAGATAACCTGTTGATGCTGCGGATTATTGGCAGAAACCTTTATTTCATCCAGTGATACCTCTGTGCTTGTCAATGTAAAGTTGATTACGGACGCTTCATCTGCTTTTACAGCGACAGCCTGCTTTTGACCTATATAACCCATGAAAGATACTTCAATAGTATAAGGAGCAGGAGGGAGATTGTTAATCTGAAAATAGCCTGCGTCGTCAGAAATGGCACCGCGATTCAAACCTGCGAGTACAATATTTGCTCCACGGACAGGCTGTTTGGTTTGGCTGTCGGTTATTTTACCGACAATAGTACCTAAATGCGCAAAAGCGGTAGAGATAGTAAAGAGTTGTATAAAAAGTATGCGTTTAAACAAAATCATTGTGGAGGATTCAATTGGATATGTTGCTGAAATGTTATTGCAAATATAATATACTATATCTAAAACCAGACAGGCTATTTGTTGAACCTGAATTTGAGTTCTTCGCTGTTCTTGCTTTTGAATATTTTACCCTTTATTTTCGATGAATAATCAGATAACTTTTTAAAACTTAGTAAAACACCGCTTTATGGCGGGCTGATGTTTTGGGTGGGGGTATGAAAATTTGTCTTGCACAAACAAAAGCTATAAAAGGTGATATTCAGGCGAATATTGCTAACCATCTGTGCCTGATAAATAAGGCTCTGGCGCATCAGGCTGATGCTATCTTTTTTCCGGAACTTTCGCTTACAGGCTATGAACCCGAGCTGGCTGAATCTCTGGCTACAAAGGTTAATGATGCCCGTTTTGAAGTTTTTCAGGAAATGAGTAATAAGCATAATATCACTATTGGTGCAGGCGTACCTATCAGAACTGAAAAGGGTATTCAAATCACAATGCTGATTTTTCAGCCGAATCAGGCCATACAAACGTATGCCAAGCAGCAATTGCATACCGATGAACTGCCTTATTTTGTGGCTGGAAACAACCAACTTATCCTTTGGCCTGATACATTGAAAATGGCCCCTGCCATATGTTATGAATCTTTGCAAACGAGCCATGTGCAGAATGCCTGTGCGTTGGGTGCAAAGGTGTATCTGGCAAGTGTAGCCAAATCTCAAAAGGGGTTAGATAAAGCTTATACGCATTACTCGATTATTGCACAGCAATGCAGGATGCCCGTTTTGATGGTGAATTGTGTAGGATATTGTGATAATTTCGAAAGTGCAGGTGGTAGTGCTGTCTGGATTAGTACTGGCGAGTTAGTTGAGGCTTTGGATGGTGGGAGTGAAGGGGTGCTGGTTGTGGATTTGGAGGGTACAGAATTGGGTGTGGCCTTTAAAACAATTAATGATCTACTCTGAACAACCTACTCACGTTCTCAATTGGGTAATCTCATAAAAGTCTAAACAGGTTTGCCATTGGTGGTACTTCGTTTTTCTTTTTCAATGGAATTGTCCTGAATATCGTAGGGAATTATAGATTTTTGCTGTATATACTTCAAATTTTTTCTTATTTTATACTTACAATATAAGTATAAAATAACTATATTTGCTATACAATACAAATCCACATGAAGCTTTTGACTGAAAAAGAATACTACCGCTTGCGCTCGGCGAAAGGGAAGGATAGGGTATATAAGACACCTAAAGCCCTGATAGATGCCTGCAATAATTATTTTGAATGGTGCCTGGATAACCCGATGCTGGAAGAAAAAGTTTTTCAGCACCAGGGAAGACCTGTTACTGCCGAGATTCGCCGAACCAGACCCTTTACTTTAGAAGGGCTTTGCAATCATATTGACATCAGCCTGTCTGCTTTTAAGGCTTATGAAGAAAACGAGACTTTTAAGAACGCGGCGGCCCGTATCAGGCAGATTATTGATAACCAGCAGTTTGAAGGGGTAGCTGCCGGGTTGCTCAATGCCAATATCATAGCACGTAAACTCGGACTGGTCGATAAAAAAGACCATACTACTGCAGGTGAGAGCCTGAACAGAGGTTTTTTTGATTTTCTGAAAGAAACATCGGTTGAACATGAGGATGAATGAAAACTATGAACTGGCCGCTAAGGCTAAAATCATAGAGTGGCGGCAGGATTGGTGTTTGTTTGCGAAAGAAGCCCTGGGAGTTAGTCTTGATGCAGAGCAGGAGGCGATTCTGCGCTCAGTACAGGTAAACCCGAGAACCAGTGTGGCATCAGGCACGGCACGCGGCAAAGATTTTGTTGCGGCTGTTGCGGCCATTTGCTTTATGTATCTGACCCCAAGATGGAACGATAAAGGCGAGCTGATAGCCAATACGAAGGTGGCGATGACAGCACCTACAGAGCGACAGGTAAAAAATATCTGTGTGCCTGAAATAGCCCGGTTATTTAACAGGGCTAAAAGCAGAGGTATTGATTTGCCTGGAAAAATGACCGCATTTGACATCAGAACCGACCATGAAGAATGGTTTCTGACCGCCTTCCGGGCTGATCCTCATCGTCATGAGGCCTGGTCAGGTTTTCATGCGGTTAATACCATGTTTGTGGTTACTGAGGCATCGGGTATTTTAGATGATACCTTTACGGCCATTGAGGGGAATTTACAGGGTAACTCAAGGATATTGATAGTGTTTAATCCAAATACTTCCATCGGCTATGCCGCCCGCAGCCAGAAAGGGGAACGATGGAGCAAGTTCCGGCTGAATTCACTCACGGCGCCGAATGTTATCAATAAAGAAACTATCATACCGGGGCAGGTGGATTATGAATGGGTAAAAGACAAGATAGAGACCTGGTGCGGAATTATACAGGAGAGCGATTATACTGAAGCACTCGATGATTTCCAGTTTGAAGGGGTCTGGTACAGGCCGGAGGATAATTTCCGCAAAAAAGTATTAGGCAGGTTTCCAAAGGTGTCTGAAGATAGTCTCATACCGGAAGTGTGGATTGAACTGGCGCAAAGGCGTTGGGTAGAATATCATCAGCAGCAGGGGCAGGAAGCCTATTATAATGATATATTAAAACTGGGTGTTGATGTGGCAGGCATGGGTCGCGACAGCACAGTTTTTTGTTATCGTTATGGAAATATCGTGCAGCAGTTCATGGAATCAAACTCGGGCGGAACAGCAGACCATATGCAGGTTGCCGGAAGAATCGCTTCTACGCTTGGGCGTGATGCTTATGCACAGGCATTGATTGATACCATCGGCGAGGGGGCAGGCGTTTATGCGCGTATAGTGGAGCTCGGTTTTAAACCCAGGGCTTTTTCGTGTAAATACAGCGAAGCCGCTGTTAATGAGAAAGGAGAGAAACTCACTGACCTTACCGGTCAATATACATTTGCCAATATGCGGGCGTATCTGTTCTGGGCGGTCCGTGACTGGCTTAATCCCAAAAACAGGCAGGATGCCATGTTACCACCGGGATATGGACTAACGGAAGAAGCCACAGAAATCAGATGGCGGTTCCAGAGTAACGGGGCGATTATCATTGAGCTTAAAGAAGAAATCAAAAAAAGACTGGGTCGTTCAACCGATGCCTTTGATGCTTTGGCGAATACGTTTTATCCTGTGAAAAACACCAGAAAGATAAAGAATCTCGGGAATCTGTTTTAATGTCCGGAAAAAGAAAAAATAGAAATGCTGTTTCCGTGTCAAGCCAGCTAAGAGCATGTTTAAATTTTGTTTTTCTAACCGAGAAGGACAGATTTTGAGCTAGACAAGCGGTCCCCCGCTACAACGAAAAAATGCAACAGTGTATCGCAGTATAGCTGAAAAAGGGGATGCAACGAGGATGCCTTCATTGGTCGAACAATATTTTTTAAGCATGCTCTTAATTGAAAGTGATGAATGATTTGTGGTTTATGCTGAAGTTCACGGCATGAATATTTTTCAATATTTATTTTGTAATTTATACTTATATTATAAGTATAAATTGTTATATTTGTCAGAAAAACACACAGCAATGAAAGTATTTGAAATAACACAGACTGAAGACATTGAGGCATCGGTTAAATTCTTCAAAGATGCTATTGAACAACCCGCCATTGATGAACTGAAAGCACAGTATCATGTAGCGGCACACCCGGTATTCGATTTACGCAGCCGCCCTGACAGAAAGGTATTGAAAGAAGACGGAAGTTTTGAACGCTGGGACAACGTGAATCGGCTGGGCCTGCCCATTCAAAAGAAAATAGTAGGGGCATCGGTAGCATTTTTATTCGGGAATCCGGTGAGGTTACAATGCCAGACACAGAATCAGGCGGAAATACAGGCGCTGGATCTGGTGAAGAAGATTCTGCATAGTAATAAAATTGATAGCTTCAACAGGCGTATCGCCAGAGATTTATTCAGAGCTACAAGCGTAGCGGAGGTCTGGTTTGTCACAGGCGAAAGCAGTGGTGAAAAACACGCAGACTATGGTTTTGACACACCATTCAGAATCAGGGTTTTAAAACTGAGCCCCTGGGATGGAGACGAATTATACCCGTTTTTTGACCAGTATGGTGACATGATAGCCTTTTGCAGGGCTTATAGCCTATTTATGGAAAAAAAAGAAGTGGCCTTTTTTGAGGTATATACCAGCGAAGAATATAAACTCTTTGAAAAAACCGACGATGGCTGGCAGGAAAAAGAATCAAGTGTAAATAGCATCGGGAAAATCCCGGTCGTATATGCACATGAAGAACAGTCTGACTGGGCCGATGTACAGACAGCCATAGAGCGTTTGGAGCATCTGCTGAGCAATTTTGCTGATACAAATGATTATCACGGCAATCCGAAGATTTTTATT
>CALRLN020000165.1:0-10164 GCA_943368675.1 Chitinophaga pinensis
ACACCCGAGTTTTTAGGGAAAAAAGTGGAGGCACGAGAAGTTAAGATTGCGGCTATCATAGCAATACTTCACCCTTTACTTATCTTAACAGGTACTGCTTTATCAGCCTATCTGGCAGCAAATGATACCGAAATGGGTTGGTGGTTTAGTGGCAAAGCTACTGGTTGGTTAAATAACCCTGGCTATCATGGTTTCTCTGAAATGCTTTACGAATATACTTCAAGTGCCGCCAACAATGGTAGTGGTTTTGAAGGGCTGGGTGATAACAATCCATTCTGGAATATTACCACAGGTATTGTGCTTCTATTAAGTCGTTATCTGCCAATTATTGGCCCGGTAGCTATTGCAGGTTTGCTGGCAAGTAAAAAGTATATTCCAGAAGGCGCCGGAACATTGAAAACCGACACTTCCACCTTTGCCATCATGACCTTTGCCGTGATTGCCATTATTGCTGCCTTATCATTTTTCCCTGCTTTAGACTTAGGACCATTAGCAGAACATTTTACTCTATTTAAATAAGTATTTCCATGACCAGAAATAATCAAATCTCGCTATTTGACAGTCAATTGGTAAAAGAGGCCATTGGTCAGTCTTTTATCAAACTCAACCCTCGATTAATGTTCCGTAATCCGGTTATGTTCACTGTCGAAATCGGAACAGTTGTTATGCTGATTGTCTGTGTGGCTATCTTTTTAGGTGCACCCAATCAGGGTAGTCTGACATATAATATTATTGTCTTTTTGATACTGCTAGTTACTTTGCTCTTTGCCAATTTTGCCGAAGCACTTGCTGAGGCAAGAGGTAAAGCGCAGGCCAATAGTTTACGTAAAACCCGCGAAGAAACACCTGCCAAGGTAGTTCAAACCGTTGGTGAGATGTATCTGAACGAGGTGAAAGTTGTACCTTCATCTTTATTAAGAAAAGGAGATGTATTTGTATGCGAACCAGGTGATATAATTCCTACTGATGGTGAAATCATTGAAGGTTTAGCCACCATAGACGAAAGTGCCATTACGGGTGAATCTGCTCCTGTGATTCGTGAGGCTGGTGGTGATAAAAGTAGTGTAACTGGTGGTACAAAGGTGTTATCAGATAAAATAAAGGTAATTGTAACTACCCAACCCGGCGAAAGTTTCCTTGATAAAATGATTGCCTTAGTTGAAGGAGCAAGTCGTCAGAAAACACCTAATGAAATTGCTTTAACTATCTTGTTGGCGGCTTTTACAATCATCTTTATCATTGTCTGCGTAACGCTGAAACCGTTTGCAGATTACGCACAAACGCCTATCACCATTGCTGCTTTTATATCGCTCTTTGTATGTCTGATACCAACTACTATCGGTGGTCTTCTATCTGCTATTGGTATTGCAGGAATGGACAGAGCATTGCGTGCCAATGTAATTACCAAATCAGGTAAAGCTGTTGAAACTGCCGGAGATATTGATGTGCTGCTTTTAGACAAAACAGGTACTATCACTATAGGTAATCGTAAAGCCACGCATTTCTATCCTATTAAAGGCGTAAATGAACAAGACTTCATCAAAGCCGCAGTTCTTAGTTCAATGGCTGATGAAACACCTGAGGGTAAATCTATTATTGAATTGGCAGATGTAAATCCATCCATCTATAAAATCAGTAAACCCACTTTTATTAAATTTACTGCTGAAACCCGTAGTTCTGGGATTGACTTTGACGGGACAAGGATTCGCAAAGGAGCTTATGATGCTATCAAAAAACTAATTGAAAAAGCGGGAAATGCGTTTCCGAATGAAACTGCCGAAAGAGTAAAAACTATTTCGAGCAATGGGGGGACACCTTTGGTGGTATCTGAAAATGAAAAAGTTTTAGGAGTAATAGAACTACAGGACATTATCAAAACAGGTATTCAGGAAAGATTTGAACGACTACGCAAAATGGGTGTAAAAACCGTAATGGTAACTGGTGATAATCCTCTAACTGCCAAATATATCGCTGAAAAGGCAGGAGTTGATGATTTCATTGCTGAAGCCAAACCGGAAGACAAGATGCTGTATATCCGTAAAGAACAACAATCTGGTAAACTGGTAGCGATGATGGGTGACGGTACAAACGATGCCCCTGCCCTGGCACAGGCTGATGTGGGAGTAGCCATGAATAGTGGCACACAGGCAGCCAAAGAAGCAGGAAATATGGTTGATCTGGACAATGACCCTACCAAGCTGATTGAGATTGTGGAAATCGGCAAACAATTATTGATGACACGTGGTACACTCACTACTTTCTCAATCGCTAACGACGTAGCCAAATATTTTGCCATTGTTCCGGCCTTGTTCATTGCTACTATTCCTGCCTTACAGGGTCTGAACATTATGAATTTGCATAGTCCAGAAAGTGCGATTCTTTCAGCAGTTATTTTTAATGCAATCATTATCCCGCTTCTAATTCCATTGGCTTTGAAAGGTGTTGCTTATAAACCTATCGGTGCAAGCGCCATTCTTCGCCGCAATTTATTAATCTATGGCTTAGGCGGTATTATTATACCATTTATTGGTATCAAAATCATCGACTTGGCGGTATCACTTTTTATCTAATACAATTATGAAAACATTATTTCCAGCTATCAGACTTACCTTGATAAGTATGGTGCTATTCGTGATCATCTACCCTCTTTTGATTACTGGTATTGCCCAATTGGCACCTAATCAGGGTAAAGGAGAAATTATACAAGTAAACAGTAAAACAATTGGTTATCAGAAACTAGGACAGTCTTTTACAGAAGATAAATATTTCTGGAGTCGTCCATCGGCAGTGGGTTATAATGCCGCAGGTTCAGCTGGAAGTAATAAAGGGCCAACCAATGCCGATTATCTGGCTACGGTGCAAGCTCGAATTGATAGTTTTATGGTACATAATCCGAAAGTAGAAAAATCTCAGATTCCATCTGAAATGGTTACAGCTTCGGGTAGTGGACTAGACCCTGATATTTCTCCGGAATCGGCTAAAATTCAGATAAAACGTATTGCAGATGCAAGAAAAATTTCGGAAGATAAAATTCAGGCGCTTATTGATTCACATACACAAAAACCACTCTTAGGTTTATTCGGTCCGGAAACCATTAATGTTCTGGAATTGAATGTGGGGTTGGATGCATTGAAATAAGCTTCTGTTTACATAACCAAAGAAAATTAATTAAATACCAAAGTACAACAACAGCCTTTGCGGCACAAAAAAATGAAAAAACTAATTTTAACTGCATTTGCTTTCATAGTTTTGAAAGCAAATGCTCAGGAAACAACAAAACCATTGACATTTTCGGGATATGTAGAAACGTATTATAGTTTTGATTTCAGCAATCCTGATAACCACGAAAAATCAGCTTTTTTATATAATCACAATCGACACAATGAGTTGAATCTGAATCTGGGTTTATTAAAAGCAAGCTATAATACAGATAGGCTGCGAGCCAATTTAGGAATTATGCTTGGTACTTATGCTCAGTACAATATGGCTGTAGAACAAGGTCTTTTGAAGAATTTGTATGAGGCCAACATTGGTGTAAAAATTTCAAAGAAAACTAATCTATGGGTTGATGCCGGTATTATGCCTTCACATATTGGTTTTGAAAGTGCAATCGGAAAAGACACTTGGAATCTGACTAGAAGTATATTAGCCGAAAACTCGCCTTATTATGAATCCGGTGTGAAATTATCTTATACCTCAACCAATGAGAAATGGTATCTGGCCGGATTGGTTTTAAATGGCTGGCAACGTATACAAAGAGTGCCGGGAAATCAGACACCGGCTTTTGGTACACAACTGACTTATAAACCGAACACAAATGTAACGCTCAATTGGAGTACTTATGTAGGCAATGAGCAGCCTGATAGCACAAGCAAATGGAGATATTTTAACAACTTTTACGGTCAATTTCAATTAAATGAAAAATTAGGCTTGATTGCAGGCTTTGACTTTGGTTTTGAGCAAAAAGCTAATAAAAGTTCTGAGTATAATAGATGGTTAACTCCTATCCTGGTTGCACGTTTTGCGGCCACTGATAAGTTCAGAATAGCTGCCCGAGCAGAATATTACCAAGACAAAAACGGAGTTATTATAGTCACAGGTACCCCAAATGGTTTTCAGACTTTTGGGTATTCTCTCAACTTTGATTATGCCATTATTGACAATTTTCTATGGCGGGTTGAAGGAAGAGTTTTCGACAGTAAAGACAAAATCTTTGCCGATAAAAATCAGAATTTCTATTTAACCAGCGCCTTGTGTTTTAGTTTTTAAATGTAGTAAATTTTGTATTTGTAGAGACTCCATGCTGGAGTCTTCAAGGATCTAAGCAATCTAAAGATTAAATATTGCAAGAGGTCTGAAAGTAAAGATAGTTTCAGGTTGAATACACCCGCATATTGTCTCTACAAAGCAAACAAATAATAACATCATGTCAAATACCGATAACAAAGAAGAAAACGTACAGCACTTTCTGGATTTAATCAAAAAATCAAGACAAGGGAAGTTTAAAATCTACATTGGCATGAGTGCCGGAGTGGGTAAAACTTTTCGTATGCTGCAAGAAGCGCATTCTTTGCTTCGAAATGGCATTGATGTAAAAATAGGTTATATTGAAACACATTTGCGAAAGGAAACACACGATTTACTGGAAGGGCTGCCGATTATCCCGCGCAGAAAGATATTCTATAGAGGAAAAGAATTAGAAGAACTGGATGTACAGGCCGTCATTAATTTAAGGCCGGAAGTCGTAATTATTGACGAGTTAGCCCATACCAATATCGAAGGCAGTAAAAATGAAAAACGCTGGCAGGATGTATTAGAGATTCTCGAAGCGGGCATTAATGTAATCAGTGCCGTAAATATACAACACATTGAGAGTTTGAATGAGGAAGTAAAAGAAATTACAGGCATTGAAGTAAAAGAAAGGATACCAGATAGCATAGTACGCATTGCTGACGAGGTAGTTAATATTGACCTGACGGCCGATGAGTTAATTACAAGGCTAAAAGAGGGTAAAATTTATACTGCCGATAAGATTCAGATGGCACTTAACAACTTTTTTAAATCGGAACAGATATTGCAGTTAAGAGAGTTGGCGCTAAAAGAAGTAGCTAGCCAGGTAGAAAGGAAAGTTGAAACAGAAATACCCAAAAACACGGCAATCAGGCATGAGAAGTTTCTGGCTTGTATCAGTAGTAATGACAAAACTGCTAAAAATGTAATCAGAAAAACTGCCCGCCTGGCTAGTTATTATAATAGTAAATGGTTTGTTTTATACGTGCAAACACCTAAAGAAAGCCCGGACAAAATAGCGCTTGATAAACAACGGCATCTGATTAATAACTTTAAATTAGCCACACAATCAGGCGCAGAAATCATCAGGGTTGAAAGTAGTAATATTTCAAAAAGCATTATTGAAGTGGCCGAAGCCAGGCAAATCACTACTCTGTGTATAGGCAAACCACATCTGAACCTTTTTAATGTTATTCTTTCAACTAATATTTTTAATCAGTTATTAAAGAAATTGTCTTTTGCGGATATTGATGTGGTGATACTTTCGTAGTAAATACCGCCCCTAGCCCCTAAAGGGGACGCATTTAATTCAAAACTTCATCCCCCCTCTTCACTGTTGGAGAGGGGGCTAGGGGGTGAGGTGAAATTAAACAAAATGAAAATCAGGACTAAGTTAACATTGGGTGTCGGATTACTTTTTATATTGATTAGCTTGCTAACGTATGTTGGGGCAAAGTCTATCAATGCTTTAAAAAATGACACCGAAAATATATTGGTTGCTAACTATAATACGCTCGAGTATTCGCGCAATATGCTGATGGCACTTGATGAACTGGTTATTGACAAAGGTGCCATCAGTAAAATTGAAGAAAACCTGAACAAGCAACTGACTAATATTACAGAAATAGGTGAGCGGGAAGCTACTCAACAACTCAGGCAACACTTTGCACAATTGAAAGTCAATAATTTTGACAAAACAATTCATTTACTGATACGCAAAGATATTACAGAAATCATGCGTTTGAATATGGAGGCCATCCAGCGGAAGAGCGATATAGCCAAACAAACGGCGTCATCGTCTACTATTTGGATAGCCCTTACCGGAACCTTATGTTTCGTGATAGCTTTTACCTTGCTCATAAATCTACCCAGCAATATTGCTAATCCCATCAGAAAACTCACAGAAAGCATTAAGCAGATTGCTGCCAATGACTACTCCCAACGGGTGTATTTTGAGGGCCATAGCGAGTTTGGAGAATTGGCGAAGTCTTTTAATACAATGGCCGAAAAGCTGGAAGAATATAATAACAGTAATCTTTCACAATTACTATTCGAAAAAAAACGCATTGAAACCCTCATCAACAATATGCACGACCCGGTGATTGGTCTTGATGAAAACAAAAAAATACTGTTTGCTAACGATGAAGCACTTATTGTTACAGGATTAAAACCCGAACAACTTATAGGAAAACAGGCACAGGACGTATCGCTGATGAATGACCTGTTGCGTACCTTAGTGAAAGATTTGGTTATTCCCGAAAGCGCCTCTGGTGAAAGCAAAAAACAGCCTATTAAGATATTTGCCAATAATAAGGAAAGTTATTTCGATAAAGAGGTAATTGATATTGCCATTGTTCCGACAGGTGAGAAACAAAAGCGCCACATAGGCCATGTAATAATACTGAAAAATATAACACCTTTTAAGGAACTCGACTTTGCCAAGACGAATTTCATTGCTACTATCTCGCACGAATTGAAAACACCAATCTCATCTATTAAAATGAGCACGCAATTGCTGGAAAAACAACAGACAGGTGTCATAAACACCGAGCAGAAACAATTAATAGACAGCATAAAAGAAGACAGCCAGCGCTTATTAAAAATCACAAGCGAGTTACTTAATTTATCACAACTGGAAACAGGTAATATTCAATTGAATATTCAGAAAAGCACTCCTCAACAGATTCTGAAATATGCAATGGAAGCAGTAAAGACACAAGCCGAGCAAAAGAAAATTCTACTATTAACTGAGATTGGAGACAACCTGCCTGATGTGAAAGCAGACACCGAAAAAACAGCCTGGGTATTAATCAATTTTCTGACCAATGCCATCAATTATTCGCCAGAACAAAGTAAAGTTACCATCAGAATTACACAAAACGGGCAATTAGTCAACTTCTCGGTAAACGACCAGGGCAAAGGCATTGAGAAGCGTTACAAAGACAAAATCTTTGATAAGTATTTTCAGGTGCCGGGCAGTGTGAAGACGGGCACCGGATTAGGCCTGGCCATCAGTAAAGAATTTATTGAGGCGCAGAATGGCACTATAGGGGTTGAGAGTGAAATTGGAATGGGCAGTACGTTTTATTTTAATCTGAATATTTCCTGAGAGGTTCCTGAAACAAAAAATCCCCAAAACAGGTCTGCATTTTTTCAATGTAATTTCCACCCCAAAACCCCTGAACATTCTCAGACATTCCTTATTTTTACGCCAGTATACTCCGGATTCTCAATTCAAGTACCTGACAATGAAATATACCCTGACTTTTATCTTCATTACCCTTTTCTTTTTAGTTTCTCAAGTGCAGGGCTTTGCGCTTCCCCCTATTCAATCTGATGGTTTAAGATGTGAATACCTCAAAAACCCATTAGGTATTGATAACCCCACACCACGTTTTACCTGGGCGATAACAGATAGCCGAAAGGGTGCGAAACAAACCGCTTACCAGCTATGGGTTGATACTGACTCTATGAAAGTAGCCAATGAAACCGGAGACGAATGGAATACTGGTAAAATAGTTTCAGGCAATAATCTGGTAGTGTATAAAGGCAAAGCCTTACAACCCTTCACAAAATATTACTGGAAAGTGATTGTATGGGACAAAGACGGCGTAAAAGCCACTCAGGCATCGGTTAGCAGTTTTGAAATGGGCATGATGGACATGAAGAACTGGAAAGGTGCCTGGATAAGCGATAGCCGTGATGTAAACTTAAAACCTGCACCGTATTTCAGGAAAGGGTTTTCGACTAATAAGAAAATCAAATCAGCAAGGGCTTATATAGCTGCGTCAGGTTTGTATGAATTATACTTAAATGGAAAGAAAGTAGGTAATCACAGGCTAGACCCTATGTATACCCGCTTTGACCGCCGGACGTTGTATATTACTTATGATGTAACAGCCAATTTACAAGACGGCAAAAATGCTATTGGGGTATTATTGGGTAATGGCTGGTACAATCACCAGTCAACAGCCGTATGGTTTTTCCATGAGGCGCCCTGGCGAAACCGACCGACTTTTTGCCTTGATTTAAGAATTACTTATGAGGATGATACGCAGGAAGTTATTTCAAGCGGTAAAGACTGGAAGACAACCCTGAGCCCTGTAATATTCAACAGCATTTATACGGCAGAACATCAGGATGCCAGACTGGCAAAAGAAGGCTGGAACACGCCGGACTACAATGATAAGGAATGGAAAGAGGTGATTTTCAGAGCGGCACCCTCTCAGAATATTGTAGCACAGGCAATGGCCCCTGTCAGAAATGTAGAAGAGATACCTGCCAAAAGTCTGAAAAAACTGAATGATACAACTTACCTGTTTGATTTAGGAAGAAATATTTCAGGCGTAAGCCAATTGAAAGTAAAAGGAGCAGCAGGCACAGTGGTGAGATTGAAACACGCAGAGAGACTAAATCCGGATGGTTCGGGTGATATGTCGAACATTGATATTCATTATCGCCCTACTGATAATCAGGATCCCTTTCAGGTTGATGTGTATACATTAAGTGGCAAAGGTGAAGAAACATTTATGCCTCATTTCAATTATAAGGGTTTTCAGTATGTAGAGCTGACTTGCGCCCAGCCGCTTGAATTATCTAAAGAGAGCCTTGCAGGATATTTTATGCATAGTGATGTGGCACCTATCGGACAGGTAAATACTTCAAACCCTGTCATGAACCAAATCTGGTGGGCTACCAATAATTCTTATTTATCAAACCTTTTCGGCTACCCTACCGACTGCCCTCAAAGGGAAAAAAACGGCTGGACTGGCGATGCCCATATTGCCATCGAAACTGGGTTATATAATTTTGATGGCATAACTGTCTACGAAAAATGGTTGGCTGACCACAGAGACGAACAGCAAGCCAATGGCGTTTTACCATCTATTATACCGACCAGTGGATGGGGCTATGAATGGGGCAATGGGCCGGACTGGACAAGTACCATTGCCATTATCCCGTGGAATGTATATCTGTTTTATGGTGATACCAAGATACTGGCCGATAATTATGACAACATGAAACGTTATGTAGATTATATTCAAACTATTGCGCCGAAGCATCTGACTACCTGGGGATTAGGTGATTGGGTACCTGTAAAATCAAAAACTCCGGTTGAGTTTACTTCGTCGGTTTATTATTTTGTTGATGCCACTATTGTTGCTAAAACGGCAAAACTTTTGGGCAAAACAGCCGATGCAGAATATTATGCAGGTTTGGCGAAGAAAATAAAAGATGCTATTAATGAAAAATATCTCGACAAAGAAAAAGGCATTTATGGCAGCGGTGTTCAGACAGAACTAAGTGTCCCTTTGCAATGGGGAGTAGTACCTGACGATATGAAAGCCAAAGTAGCGGCCAGTCTTGCTGCAAAAGTAAAGGAAGACAATAACCATATTGATGTTGGTTTATTAGGTACCAAGGCTATTCTGAATGCTTTGAGCGAAAATGGTTATGCAGATTTGGCTTATGCCGTGGCCTCACAAGAAACATTTCCATCATGGGGTTGGTGGATTAAAAACGGAGCAACAACCCTATACGAAAACTGGCCGATAGATGCCAAATCAGATATTTCGATGAACCATATCATGTTTGGAGAAATCGGCGCATGGATGTACAAGGCATTGGGAGGGATAAAACCTGACGAAAAAATACCGGGCTTTAAGAATGTATTATTAGAACCCCATTTTGTGAAAGATTTATCCGCTTTTGAAGCGAGACATGAAAGTCCGCATGGAACCATTGTATCATCATGGAAAAGAACGGATAATACGATTGCCTATAATTTCACTATCCCTGCCAATACTACGGCCACTTTGCGTTTAAATATTGATGCTAAGCAACAGGTGTATGAGATTGGAAAAGAAATAAAAG
>CALRLN020000166.1:0-10149 GCA_943368675.1 Chitinophaga pinensis
CGTAGCAGAGCTACGGACGAAATAATTGGACGAAATATGAGTGAAAACTAGACATTCGTAGGCCAAAGGAATAAGTTTAAACAGGTTCTATAATTCTTTGTATAACATTGTGCATTTTGTGTACATCATGGCACAATTGCATTTCTACAGCATTACAACATCCTCCCTTTCTCCAAAGACGCAACTCCTTTCTTCGACAATGCCTTCACACCGAAAATCAAATCGGCAAAGCGCTCATCTTTCGTTAGTCCCTTTTTATAGCGGCTATAAATCTGCTGAATCACTACCGAGTTTTTGAAAAGCCCGAAAATATAGAAATACAGAATATTCGATACATCTCTCCCACTCTTTTCAGCATACCGCCCGGCAAACTCCTCACGGGTAAGATTCCCCGGTAGCCATGACAGGTTAAATCCTTTTTCAAATTGGCCATCATTAGCCTCGGCCCAATAAGATAAGGTAGTTCCCAAATCCATCAAAGGGTCTCCGACTGTTGTCATTTCCCAATCTAAAACAGCCAGTATTTCAGCCCAGTTACTGGCATTCAGCACCAGGTTATCATATTTATAATCATTATGTATCAGCGTTGGTTTTCCCTCTTTCGGCAGGTTAGTTTTCAGCCAGTTTGCCAGATTCTCCATAGCCGGAATCTCATCTGTCTGAGAAGCAGTATAGCGACCGTACCAGCCTTCTACCTGTCGCTGGATATAACCCTCCGGCTTGCCGATATTAATTAAAGAAAACTGCTGCCCGGTTGGTGCTTCAATATCAATAGCGTGTAAATCAACAAGGTTGTCACATAAGGCTTCCGACATTTTACGCATCATTTCGGGGCTTACATTATTCAGCAACTTAGGCGCATCTTTTGCTCTCAGAATAACCCCCTCTACCCGCTCCATGATATAAAACGGGCAACCCATTACCGACTCGTCTTCTGAATAAATAACAGGTCTCGGAATTTTCTCATAGCCACTTGCATGTATGGCACATAATATCTTATACTCCCGCCCCATATCATGCCCGCCCTTAATGTCTTTTGCACCAAAGGGTGGCCTGCGCAACACATAGGCTTTACTGACTGTTTTCAGCAAATAGGTAAGATTAGAATAACCGCCGGGAAATTGTGCAATTTCGATAATAGGTTCATAACTAGGTAAAGCTGACTGAAAATATTCATTCAGCCTTACCAGATCAATTTCTTCACCCTGCCGGATACTCGTCGGAGAATCTATTTTAATTGAGATCATTGGCTCAGGCTGGTTGATGCTCGCTCCTTAACAAGTCATTGACCGTTTTAACAGGGTTAAAAGTAATCAAAGGCACTTCAACAAAGAGCGTGTTCCAGTCTGACATAGCGCCATTCCAGAGACCCGGTAATTCCTGTGCTTTCAGGTCTTTACCGCTTTGCGATTTCTGCGTAATAAAGCCCGTCATGGGGTCACGGTAATTCAATAAGTTAAATTTATTGCCTTTATAATCTTTTACCGAGCATATCAGATCTACCGGATTAAAGTGCGTAGCCTTATCAAAAATCTCTTTTTGTTGCGGATTCCCTAAATCAATCTGTGCCGATTCCACCACCTGCAATGACACCGAAGTATCAGGGTCTTTTGCCCAGAATGGCCCACCACCCGGCTCGCCCACATTTTTTACCATCCCACACAGCCTTATCGGGCGATTCAGTTTACGCTTACAATAATCCATTTGCGCATCAACAGAATAACTACCGAAGCCGTCAGGAGGAAGCGTACAAAGCTTGGTTTCCAGAAAATTCAGAATCTCTTTCAATAGCTTTTCGTCTACCTCTTCACTATATAATTTCTTCAGGTATCCGAATATCTTTTCCTGATAGTCCAGAAGTAACCCGGCTAAAGCCTTTTTGTACAGGATGGTTTTACTCTTAAGTCGGTCAGGTACTACGTTATCTACATTTTTGATAAAGATAATATCAGCATCCTGCTCGTTCAGGTTTTCAAGCAAAGCGCCATGTCCGGCCGGACGGAAAAGCAAATCATCGCTACCCGTACGGAAAGGCGTATTATCCAGATTTACGGCAATAGTATCAGTTGAGGGTTTCTGCTCCGAAAAACTGATATTGTATTTTACTTTATGCTTAGCCTCATATTTAGGCAAAACCGAGTCTATCAAAGTCTTGAACCTCTTACGATGTTCCGGCGAAACCGTAAAATGCAATTTCACCTTGCCATTACTATTGGCATATTTTGCCCCCTCAACCAGATGCTCTTCAACAGGTGTGCGGGCGGTTTTTCCGTATTGATGAAAATGCAATAGGCCCTTGGGCAAGCTGCCATAGTCTAATCCTTTATCGGTAAGCAGGTATTCTAAAACAGTCTGGTAATCTGCGGTTTCGGTACCAATGGCTTTTACCAGCGTATTATAAAATGCAAAATCTTTCAGACGCTCCAGAAACTCATTCGTTGATTTATCCAGTTTTCCTTCATCTTTGGCCGAAAACAAAGATTTAAACATGCGGGTAGCTGCGCCTGATGCCGGAACAAATTTCAGTAATTTAAGTTTCGGGGCTCTGCTGTCAAAATACTTGGCATACTTACCAGCCTGTGAGTCAGAGAGCGCGATAATGCCATCGCCAATAGTCGCAGCTTTTATTACATTCAGATACGGAAACCCTTTTTTAAAGTTTTCTATCTGCTGCTGAATCGTTTCGAGGCTTGCACCGCGAAGCTTTATTTTGTCAAGATCTTTTTCGATGAACATATCACTTGGATGAATTTATACTTTTGATTCTGATTATTGCGGTGTAATTTTACAAAAATTTAGAATCAAGGCAATGAACCTGCATAAACTTATTTCTTTTGACTGCAAATGACGTTTTTTCGGTTATACTTCAGAGAAAAATTTAAACAGGTTCAATACTTCGGGGCGATTTATTAAAAATATATGAATAGTATTCTTCCTCTTCTTCAGGCTACGCAACAGGCCTCGGCAGGTATCAGAAATTTATCAGACGAAAACAAAAGTCAGTTATTGAATCGTTTGGCTGTAATCATTGAACAGTCGAAAGATCTGATAATGGCAGAAAACAAAAAAGACCTCGAACTGATGGACAAAGCCGACCCTAAATACGACCGATTGTTGCTGAATGAAAATCGTATTCAGGCCTTAGCCGATTCTTTAAGAGAAGTGGCACTATTACCGGATCCCACCGGACGGCTATTAATTGATAAACAACTGGAAAACGGGCTGACTATAAAAAAAATAGCTGTCCCGATGGGCGTTGTCGGGGTTATATATGAGTCTCGTCCTAATGTAACAATTGATGTGGCTTCTTTGTGCCTGCGCTCGGGCAATGCCTGTGTATTGAAAGGGGGCAAAGAAGCCAATTTTTCTAATCAATGTCTCGTAGGTCTGATCCATCAGGCTCTGGAAGAAGCAGGCGTAGCTAAAGACGCTGTATTACTATTACCTACCGACAGGAAATTTACCGAAAAGTTACTCAAAGCTACCCGCTTTGTGGATATTATCATTCCGAGAGGTTCAGACTCCCTCATTCAGTACGTTCGTCAGAATTCTCTCATTCCGACGATCGAAACAGGTGCGGGGGTTGTACACACCTACGTAGAAAAAACAGCGGACTTAAACAAAGCGAAAGATATTATTGTGAATGCCCGGGTATCCCGCCCTTCTGTTTGTAACTCGCTCGACTGCGCCATTGTGGATGAAGCAATTATAGCTGATTTTCTACCGATGCTCATTGAAGATTTTAATAAATGGAATGTAGATGTATATGCCGATGCTCCCGCTTATACAGTTTTTGAACAAGCAGGTTATCAGAAACTGCACGAAGCAAAACCGGAAGACTTCGGCAAAGAATGGCTGGATTATAAAATAACCGTCAAAACCGTTAATGGTATTGATGAAGCCTTAAGCCATATTCAACAATATTCTTCAAGGCATTCAGAAGCAATTCTAACCGAAAACCAGGCATTAGCTAACCAGTTTTTATCTGAGGTTGATGCCGCTGCTGTCTATCATAATGCCTCTACCCGTTTTACCGACGGCGGGCAATTTGGTTTAGGAGCAGAAATCGGTATTTCTACACAAAAGCTCCATGCAAGAGGCCCGTTTGCATTAGAAAAACTGGTTACCGAAAAATGGGTTGTAACAGGCAACGGCCAGGTGAGATGGTAGTTTTCTGAAAGAAATTTCGTTCTGAATAAAGACAAAAGTGAACTAAGTGGTGTTATAACTGAATATATCAGTTGAAATATTCTTACTTTGTGCCACACAAACCTATGATTGCTTATGAAGAATTTGCCCGAGCAGTTTGCTCACCCGTACTCTTTCGCTTCAAAATTCAAAAAATCTGTTGTTTATTTCTCTATGGAATTTGCCTTAGACCAGTCACTTAAAACCTATTCAGGTGGTCTTGGGTTTCTGGCGGGGTCGCATATGAGAAGTGCCTTTGAACTAAAACAAAATCTTATTGGCATAGGTATATTGTGGAAATACGGCTATTATGATCAGGTACGTAATACTGATAATAGTATGGCCATACAGTTTCGCGAAAAAATGTATAGTTTTCTCAAAGATACTGGTATCCGCTTTCAGATAACCATACAGAACCGCCCGGTTTGGATAGCGTCCTATTTCCTTCCCCCGCAGACCTTTGGTTCTGCCCCTATGTTTTTTCTGACAAGCGATACGGAGGGAAATGATAATTGGGCACGTTCTATCTCTTATCATCTCTACGATGCTGATGCCTCGATAAAAATTGCCCAATGTATGGTATTAGGGCTTGGCGGCATGAAACTGCTAGACGAACTCAATTATGACCCGGACATCTATCATTTGAATGAAGCTCACGCCGTGTCGGGTCTCTTTCATTTATATAAGAAACTGGGTAGTATAGCTGAAATCAAAAAGCATCTGGTATTTACTACACATACACCCGAAGAAGCAGGCAACGAAAAACACGATATTAACCTGCTGGCCAGTATGAGTTTTTTTAATGGGATTGAATTGCCCGAAGTAAAAAAGCTGACGGGCATTAAAGATAATGTCTTTAATCATTCTTTGATTGCGCTTCGCTTTAGTAAAAAAGCCAATGCTGTTTCAAAACTACATGGCGAGGTATCCCGCACGATGTGGAATGGGTATGAGGGTGTCTGCCCGATTACACACGTAACAAATGCCCAGAACAATCTTTACTGGGTAGACGATGAACTGGAAAAAGCACGGAAAAAATCAGACACTAAAAAAATAAGTTCCCGTAAAAAGGAGCTTAAAAAGGTTTTATTCAAAACCGTAGCAGACCAGGCCGGAAAATTATTCAGCCCTGACGTACTAACCATTGTCTGGGCAAGACGTTTCGCTGCTTATAAGCGACCTGATTTACTGACACGTGACAGAGAACGTTTTGAAAGAATAATGCGGAATACCAAATACCCCATTCAGTTTATCTGGGCGGGCAAGCCGTATCCATTTGATGGCGGAGCAATCAATATGTTTAATCAGTTATATTATCTGAGCCACCTCTTTCCGAATATGGCAGTGCTGACAGGATACGAACTGGCTTTGTCAAAAACATTAAAAGATGGCTCTGATGTCTGGCTCAATACTCCGGTAGTAACCCGTGAAGCATCGGGTACCAGTGGTATGACAGCAGCCATGAATGCCTCACTTAATTTCTCTACATTCGACGGATGGATATGTGAGTTTGCCAATGAGCAGAACTCATTTATTGTACCTGTAGCACCAGCATACCCGGAATGGGACAGAGACAATACTGACATTAATAATCTGCTTGATGCACTGGAGTACAGGATTTTACCGATGTATTATGACCAGCCTGCCGAGTGGCAGAAGATGGTATTACAAAGCATGAATGATGTAAACGCCTTTTTTGATTCAGACCGCATGGCTACTGAATATTATGAGAAGGTGTATTGAGACTAAATAATATTTTAGTCTTGGCAAGAGGTTTTACGAAGTTACTTTTCGTAAAACCTCTTGCTTTATTATACCACCTGATACTTTATGTCCATATATATACGATAAATAATTTGGTCGATTAAATACAAGGATTGATAGTAAAAATTCGCTGTTTAATTGAACCATTGTCAAAACTCTGGTTGTTTATAACTATATTTGTTTTCAATATCCTTTTTACGAATAAAACATGGGTTCAGTTTTGAAGAAAAAAATGGCTTCTAAAGTAAATTTTTTGATGATACTGACATTCTCTTTTATTTGTGGGCATTTAGTAAACGAGGGGTTCCGGATTTACGACTTACTTACAACTAAGACAGAATCATGTCTGGATATTAGCATAGAAGATAGTTGTTCTACAGAAGCCAAAATGTTCGGTATTGAAGAAGCAGAAGATTGTATTTCTTACACTCTTTTTAATCCTTATGTTGCTGAATACTCACTTTGTGTAGAGCCTATTCCTTTCGCCTCCAATATACATGAAGTATATCTGGGCCTTAACACTCCCCCACCCGAGCAAAAGCATTTGCTTGCATAAGCCTGGTTTATAATGGCATTCCTTTCTGCAAAGAGACCTTTGCGGTGGTTACTCATTTTAAACTAAGCCTGCTCATCTTACATAAAATGTTGTTTTTTTAATTGGCAATGCCCTTGTCGGGTGTCTGCTATATCTATCATTGTACGATTCCAATAAAGAAATTTGACTTTCAAAGAATTGCTTGGATTAATAATTTATTAACAATAGATTTATTCTAAGACCTTGACAGTCTGTATTTTACGAATCATACCAAAGAAACTTTCATGAAAAATCTTACACTCACACTTTCGGTGCTGATACTGGCATCGTCTTGCGCCACCGATGATGGCAAACAGAAAGTAACGGAAATGGAAAAATTTCCGGTAACGTCTCCTATCTCTATTGATACCACTTTACCGATTGACTATGTAGCAGAAATTAATGCGGTACAGAATGTGGAAATCAGAGCCAGAGTGAAAGGATACCTGGATAATATTTATATAGACGAAGGCAAATACGTAAAACAGGGACAATTATTGTTCACTATCAATAATGCCGAACTAAACGAGAATATAGTAAAGGCCACAGCTGTGCTGAAAAGTACCATTACAGAATTAAAAGCAGCTGAGCTTGACCTTAAAAATGCAAAACAACTGGTAGATAAAAACGTCATTTCAAATACGGAACTCGAAAGAGCTAAAAATAAGGTGGATCTGGCCAAAGCCAAAGTTGAGGAAGCACAGGCCAATGAAGCTTTTGCTAAAATACAGTTAACTTATACACAGGTTAAAGCACCGTTCAGTGGTATTGTCAACCGTATTCCTAACAAAACCGGAAGTCTTCTCGAAGACGGCACTCTATTAACCAGTATTTCTAAAAACGATGAGGTATTTGCCTATTTTGATGTTTCGGAAAAAGAATACCTGAACTACGCTACCAATCTGAAAACAGATGCCGAACAATCAAAAAATGTTACGCTGATACTTGCCAATGGTGAAGAACACCCTTTTAAAGGGAAAATAGAAACTACGGAGGGAGAAATAGAGCAAAGTACCGGTAACATCGCGTTCCGTGCCAGATTCAGCAATCCCGATAAGATACTGAAACACGGTGCCAGCGGCAAGGTGCGTCTCCTGAGAAAGTACAAGAATGCCCTCATTATTCCCCAGAAAGCCACTTTTGAAATTCAGGACAAAATGTATGTCTATGTGATTGACAAAACCAATAAGGTCAGAATCAAGCCCATCACTACCAACAGTCGTATGCCTCATTTTTATATCGTAGATTCAGGTTTATCATCGGATGACAAGATTATCTATGAGGGTATCCAGAATATCAAGGATGGTATGACTGTAGATCCGCAATTTGTGGAAATGAACGAAATATCTAAAGAATTTGCGGCCAATACCGCCATAAGATAAGCCTTATTGACATGTTTACAAATTTTATTAACCGACCGGTACTATCGTTGGTCATATCCATCTTTATAGTACTCTTAGGGGTTCTGGCTATGATTGGCCTGCCAATCACCCAATATCCCGATATCGCCCCCCCGGCCGTTTCTGTAACTACCAAATATACAGGTGCTAATGCAGAAGTATGCGCCAAAGCAGTAGTCACTCCATTAGAGAGAGCCATTAACGGTGTGCCCGGCATGACCTACATGACATCGGTATCCGGTAATGACGGCACCAGTATCATACAGGTATATTTTGAAGTAGGTACCGACCCCGATGTAGCAGCAGTAAACGTACAGAACAGGGTCACTACCGTACTTGATGAATTGCCCGAAGAGGTAATTAAAGCAGGGGTATCGACAGAAAAAGAAGTAAATAGTATGCTGCTATACATCAATCTGATTAGCGATGATACTTCTTTAGACGAAAAATTCATTTATAATTTTGCTGACATCAACGTTCTGGCAGAGCTTAAAAGAATTGATGGGGTTGGCTTCGTAGATATTATGGGCTCCCGTGAATACGCCATGCGTGTATGGCTCAAACCTGCCCGTATGGACGCTTACGAGATATCAGCCGAAGATATTATTCAGGCCCTGAAAGCGCAGAACGTAGAAGCTGCTCCCGGTAAAATAGGTGAAAGCTCGGGCCGTCAGCATCAGTCGTTACAATACGTGTTGCGCTATACAGGTAAAATGACCCAGAAAGAGCAGTACGAAAATATCGTTATCAAAGTATCTGATAATGGTGAAATGCTTCGCCTGAAAGATGTCGCCGACCTTGAATTCGGCTCGCTTGATTACGACGTACTATCTAAAGAAAATGGCAAGCCATCTGCGGCCATTGTATTAAAACAGAGACCCGGCTCTAATGCAAGTGAGGTAATCGAAAACATCAAAGCCCGTCTGAACTTCCTGAAAGAAACGACTTTCCCACCCGGCATGACTTACACCATCAGTTATGACGTTTCACGCTTTCTGGATGCTTCCATACATGAAGTTATCAAAACCCTTATAGAGGCATTTATATTGGTTGCTTTAGTGGTATTCCTGTTTCTGCAGGACTTCCGCTCTACATTGATTCCGGTGCTGGCGGTGCCTGTTTCTCTGGTAGGTACATTTGCTTTTATGCAGTTGTTTGGCTTCTCAATCAACCTTCTTACCCTCTTTGCCCTGGTATTAGCCATAGGTATTGTGGTAGATAATGCCATTGTAGTAGTTGAAGGTGTACATGCCAAAATGGAAGAAAAACACCTGGGGCCAAAAGAAGCCACTATCGAGTCGATGGGTGAAATCAGTAGTGCCATCATAGCTATCACATTGGTCATGTCGGCCGTGTTTGTGCCTGTGGCATTCTTATCCGGCCCTGTTGGGGTATTTTACAGGCAATTCTCGGTTACAATGGCCATTTCAATCGTTATCTCTGGTGTAAATGCCTTAACCCTTACTCCTGCCTTATGTGCCATCATGCTCAAAAATCCGCATACAGAGGCCAGGAAAAACAATCTGCTTACCAGATTCTTCGATAAGTTTAATCAGAGTTATGACCGATTATCTGACCGATATAAAAGTCTTCTAAGGTTAATTGCCAACCGGCGATTAATTACTGTATTGGTATTAGTCGGTTTTTGCATAGCTACCTGGGGTATAGGCAAGGTATTACCTACCAGTTTTATCCCAACCGAAGACCAGGGCACCATTTATGCCAACGTAACTACCCCCGTAGGTGCAACGCTGGAGCGTACAGAAGAAGTGATGAACGAAATTGACAGAATAGCACAGAAATTACCTGAAGTAGAATCTATCTCCAGTCTGTCAGGTTTCAGTATGATGACCGACGGTGTAGGTGCTTCCTTTGGTATGAGTACTATCAACCTGAAAGCCTGGAAAGACCGCAAAGCCACCGCCAACGATATTATTGCACAGATGGTTGAGAAAACCAAGCATATCAAAGATGCTGAAATACAGTTTTTCCCGCCTCCTGCTGTGCCGGGCTTTGGTAATGCCAGTGGTTTTGAGGTTCGTCTGCTTGATAAAACAGGTTCAGGCAATCTGCAAAGAACGGCAGAAGTAGCTGATGAATTTATGGAAGAACTCAGAAAACGCCCTGAAATCAAAGAGGTATTTTCAAGCTTTAACCCCAATTTCCCTCAATATCTGATTCATGTTGACCAGGATATGGCTGCTAAAAAAGGTATTTCGGTAG
>CALRLN020000167.1:0-10086 GCA_943368675.1 Chitinophaga pinensis
AAGGTCAGGAGTAGACTTTAAGGTTTCACGATTACAAACTCTACGCGTCTGTTTTGTTTTTTGCCCTCCTCAGTAGCATTATCTGCAATAGGCATTGTATCACCATAGCCTTTAAACTGGATACGTTTGCCTGCTATACCTTTTTTTATCAGATACTCACGCACATTAAAGGCACGCTCTAATGATAGGCGCTTGTTTTGTACAGGATCACCGATATTGTCTGTATGCCCTTGAATGCTTATTATCATACTTGGGCTAGCTTTCATCATTTGTAATAAGCCATCCAGCTGTTCATAAGAATCCGGCAGGAGGCCTGATTCTCCTGTATTAAAATATACCTTATCTAATCTGAATTTATTTTCCTCCACTTTCACGGGTGCCGTCTCTTCCTTAGGTGGCGTAATTGTGGCGGTGTCAATTACTGGTTTCTCTACCTTAGCTTCTTCTACTTTTGGTGGCTCAGGTTTTGGGACAGTTTTTTGTGGAGGGTTGGACACTATTTTCGGAGGAATGGGTGTCATATAAATATTCTGAGTAAACTGCTGATTTCGTTTAAGTTTAGTTAGATCCACACTCGCCTGTTCTGGTTCATACCCTTTGGCCGTTGCTGTAAACGTGTAAGCATCCGGACTAAGTGTAAATGAATATTCACCCTGGGCTGATACAATTGCTGAACCTGTTTTAGCAGCATTTTTATCAAACTGATACATTATTTTACCCATAACAGGTTTCTGGGTTTTGGCATCCAAAATTTTCCCTTTTACAGTAAGGGTTACAGGCTCATCTGATTTTGCAGGTATTTTTCTTAATGGATTTTTGATATGTACCCCATAGAAATTCCAGAATTGCAAGGTTTGTTCAGGAGAATTCTTGCCTTCAATCAGATTGAAAAGCTCAATGCCCGGGTCTAACCTTTCATAATAAACCGTAAAATTGTAAGTTTGGCCTGGAGATACGGGCTTAGCATCAGGTAATTCGGGTATTCCGGTCGATTTAATATATTTGAATCGTTTACCATTGCCATTGAGATAACTTTTCGGATTAATTGAAATAGTGGCAGTAGAGGTTTCCTGCCGTTGATTGGGAAGCGGAATCGGGAAATTATAATTCTGACTTCTGCGATTACTGTATTTGTATGTAAAGGAAATTATAGTAAATTCGTTGCTCAACTCTACTTTGGTAATGTCAGTATCATAAGTTACCTGATCATCAATCTCTGGCATGTGGGTAATGGTTTGACCAAAACTCTGCAACGAACAGAGGATAAGGACTAGCAGATATATTCTTTTCATGGGATTAATATTTATTGCACAGGCTTTAACGACAAACATATTTCAACTATTTTAACTCGAATTCTTAATATTTGTTAAAAGCCTTCCGGCTATATTACGAAACATAGCCGGAAATTATTATATAAACCGATTGCTTAAGCAAAATTGCAATTTTTTGTTGAGGAATGTATGAAACATCTTGAAGATTTAGTTCTCTTGGGCGATGCCCGTTTGTATGAAATGTGCGAACCTGTTACCCGTGAAGAATTGCCTCTGGTACACGAATGGGTGCAGGATTTGCATAATGTGATGGAAGAAATACGTACAAAATATAAATTCGGCAGGGGCATTGCTGCCCCACAATTAGGAATTATGAAGCGCCTGATTTATATTAATATTGACAGGCCCGTAATTATCATTAACCCGGTATTTGAAAACCTGAGTGAGGAAATGTTTGAACTCTGGGATGATTGCATGAGCTTTCCGAATCTGCTTGTAAGGGTGAAACGTCATAAATTTTTGATTATGAAATATTTAGATGAAAACTGGCAGGAACAAACCTGGGAGGCAGAAGATGCGGTGTCGGAATTATTGCAGCATGAGTATGACCATTTGAACGGGGTGCTTTGTACTATGCGCGCCATTGATGAACGGTCGTTTCGTTGGAGACCTACCCCATAAACGTTTCACTTTTAGCTTATACGTATGCTGGCATAGTTTTTTTGTTGATTAAGAGTACTTAAATTCACTAAAACTTTTACCAGCCATGAAACTTATAAATTATCTTTTAGTCATCTGCTTTGTATTGATAATATCATCTTGTGATGCCATTGCGGGTATTTTTGAAGCAGGTTTTAATACAGGAGTTGTAGTCGTAATAATTGTGATTGTATTAATTATTGTCGGCTTATTCAAGATGTTCGGCGGAGGAAAAAAAGCCTAGCTTTTTCTGATGTCATTTACACTTTCCCCAAAGTTTTTATACCTCGTTCTCTCAATCTTCAAAGTGCTGATTGAGGGGACGAGGTTTCTTTTTATTTCTGGCTTTGCAAAAGCACCAGCCATGCTTCTTTGACTTTATTCTCTGCTAATAATTGCCGGGCGGCAGCATGTAACAGATTATCCAGATAAGCACAACCGTTAATGGCCTGATCAAAAATATCCTTCATTAATGGTGTTTGGCTAAATGCCGCAATCTCTTCTTTTGTGGGCAGAATCTCAATATTGCCTAATTGACCCAGATGATTGCCTGTCAGAATTTTCGATAAACGTATACTCTCTGGAATAGCGTCGTAACCAATTCCTATTCTGGTATTGGGCTTTTCTACCTCAAACATGGCTGATTCACTTACATGGGCATACCAGTCAGCACCCATGCGTGCCACCCAGTCGGTTTTACGCTGGTCTATTTTACCGTTTTCTCCGATGATATTTTCAGAGAAATGCGCCATTACTATCTGGCAGACATATAAATTCATGGTGCCAATTTCTCTCACTTCCAATACTTTACACTCAAATTGTACAGGAGATTCTTTAACCCTTGGGGGAGCTACCAGTAAGGAAGGCTCTGGCGTAAACCCTGACTTAATGAATTCATTCACACCTCTCGGAAACTCTACACTTGCCAGCGACATCTGATGCACCATGGCATAATCCACCATATTGATTACCACCTCCGGCACTTCATTGATATTGAGCGTGGTATCTTTTTTTGAACCGTCTCTTCCCCGATTATTAGGTGCAAATACTAATAAAGGCGGATTAATACCCATGATATTAAAAAAGCTGAACGGGCTCAGATTCACGTTACCATGTTTATCTATACTGCTTACAAAAGCAATAGGGCGGGGTGCAACGGTTGCGGTCATATAACTGTAAAATACCCTGGTGTCTAATTCTTTAGGGTTGAGTGTGAGCATGGCATTAGAGTGTTAAGCGGGCTTTTTATTTTTTAATAAACCAAACATCATGACAAAGGCAGTCAGAAATATGACCTGGGTCAACAAACCTTTGTTTATCTCTAAAATCTGGAAGCGCCTTGGTATGGCTAAAAACAGTAAAATGGTAATCAGCCCTCTGGGTGCTATATATAAAAGAGGTTCCGTTTTGATTTTCAATAAGGTGAAAATCAGATACCGTCCGGCAAAAATGAAAGCCAGTATCAGAACGGCATTTATGAAATCGGGCAGGCTCAATAATGAATCCAGGTCTGTATAGTAGCCAAACATAATAAAGAAAAAAGACCTGATTACGAAAGTAACCTCAGCTATGAGATGTTCAAATGAATTAACTTCGGATTTTATACTTTCTGGATTTATCCATTTTTTTATAAAATCAAACTTAATCAGATGTACATTATTCAGAAACAGGCCAAAAATCAGTACAAGCATCAAGGAAGGTAAATGATATATTTTGGTAATAACATATAGCAATATAAGAATGGCAACAATCGGGATATACTTGATATGATGGTTCAGCTTGCTTATCATACTTCCAAGAGCAACACTTGCTACAATAGATAGTGCAATAATAATGATTATATCAAAAATAAAAGAAGTAAAAGTGGCAATGCCAAAGGATGTATGAAGAACAAGAAAATTAAAAAAGATGATACCCAGAATATCTGAGATGGAACTTTCATAAACCACAAATTCTCTGTTATGAGCAGTAAGGTTTTTTACACTTGGTATGGCAATGGCACTACTGATAATACCCAGAGGAATAGCATTAATAAGACAGGTAAGAAGGGGCTGATGGGTGAGATAATACAGTCCGGTTGCTAAAACTGCGCTGAATAGCACCAGACCAAAAAAGGCGCTTTTTACTGTTGATACAAACAACTGACGCTTTTGTGCTTCAATTTCTAATTCGAGTGAGCCTTCTAATACTATCAGAATCAGACCTACAGTGCCTATTACAGGCAAATAGGGCTCCAGATTTGGAATCCGGAAGTTTAAATAACCAGTGATAATTTTAGATAATATACCTAGCGTGAGCAATAATACCACACCCGGTATTTTGGTATTTTTAGAAGAAATATCAAACAAATAGGCAATTAATATCAGCGAACAAATGATAATAATTATTGTGTTAGCCATAGTGTAGTGGGGGTTAGCATATTTGATGAGTGGAATTAAGTGCTGTAAATTACAAAAAAATCAACGACTGCCAATTATCTTACCACTTACTTCACCAAAACCAACCCTTATGCCTTCTTTTTCACAATAACCTTTAATAGCCAATATATCATCATCTTCCAGAAAAGCTCTTTGCAGATTATTATCCAGATTAATAGGTTGCTTTCCACCGATACTTAGTTCCAATAAACAACCATTACTACCAGCATGAGGCCCACTAATTGTGCCAGAGGCAAGTATGTCGCCGATTTTCAGGTTACATCCATTGATGGTATGGTGGGCAATCTGCTGCGCCAGATTCCAGTACATATATTTGAAATTGGTATGGGAAATGGTATACTCCTTACTATCTTTTGGTGTAAGATAAACCTCTAATTCTATATCAAAATTCTTTGCACCCTCAAAAGCAAGATAAGGTAGGGGGTGAGGGTCTTGTTTTGGAGTTTCAGTTCTGAAATGTTCCAAAGCCTCCATCGTAACTACCCAGGGTGAGATTGAAGAAGCAAAGTTTTTGCCTAAAAACGGCCCAAGCGGCTGATACTCCCAGCGTTGTATGTCCCGGGCAGACCAGTCATTAAATAATACCAGGCCAAATACATAATTCTCAGCCTTAGCCGTGCTGATGCTTTCACCAAGTACAGAGTTTTTACCTATAATGGCTCCGATTTCAACCTCAAAGTCCATTTCTCTCGTGGGTGAGAAAACCGGAGCAGGACTATCCGCAGGTTTTATCTGTCCTTTCGGACGAATAATGGGTGTGCCAGAAACAACAATCGAACTTGCCCGACCGTGATAGGCAATGGGTATGTGTTTCCAGTTAGCTACCAGAGGATTATCCGGCCGGAACATTTTGCCAACATTTGTTGCATGTTCCAGACTGGAATAAAAATCAGTATAATCTCCCACTTTTACGGGCAGATGCATCTGCACAGAATCAATGGGGTAAAACGACTGATTGAAATATCTTTTTAGTGGAGATTTTTCCTGTATGAGCCACTCCTGCAATTGCAGTCTTATGGCAGAAGTTTTCTTTTTACCTAAGCTAATAAAAGCATTCAGATAAGACTGATTGCATACGTTACGGGGAACAGCCAGAAGGCCGCACTTGCGTAACTGCTCTAAATCAATGACATAATCGCCGATCCGAACGCCGACCCGCGGAGATTTTTTACCGATGCTAAATATGCCGAATGGAAGATTGTGAGTAGAGAAATCAGAGTCTGCGGGAATATCTAGCCAGGAATTCATTATGTTTTGAAAGAGATTAAAAAAGATAAATCAAGGTTATCAACTGACATTCTTGTGGATAGTGTTCATGATTCTGACAAGTTCTTCGTAATCATCATCAGTCAGCCCATCCCACGATTTTCTTCGGATCTCGCCAATAACTTCTAAAGCTTTGGTATGCAATTCTTCACCTTCTTCCGTCAGAAATATGTTAAACTTTCTCCGGTCTTCATCGGCCATTTGGCGCCTTACAAGTTTTTTATCAACCAATAAGTCCAGAATACGAGTGACAGTCGGAGCATCTTTGGCGGTATCTACTGCTAAGTCGTTCTGGCTGATGCCAGGTTTTGGCTTAATATGATCAAGTACCACCCATTGGTCTACAGTCAGGTCAATACCATTGTCCGTCAACCCCTTTTGCATAAAACTACGAATACGCTTGATAGTTGTGTCTATTTTAAAAAAGTAAGAGCGTTGATCAGAGTGCGTCATTTTTTTGTTGGTCAGGTCTTTTGTAAAACGGAAACGAATCCGGTGTTTTCGAAAAGTATAAATTACAGATACTTCGATTCTTAACAGAATATTTTGTGATTAACCTATTAAGCAGCAAAATGTTTTACAAAAGTAGAAAAAACCTTCAATTATTGACACACTAATAATTGTCGCTCCAGAACTTTTTCAAATTCGGGCAATGAATGAAACAGTTCTTCGTAGGAATCAATGATGAAGTACTTTTTCTGGTATTCATCAATTTTTACTTCGGTAGCAATTATTTCCTCAATATTATATGGCACTCTCTCAGGTATATTGCTATGCAGACTGTATTCGCTCTCACCACTTGATGAAAGTATGCCGCCACCATAAATCTTTAGCTTATTATCTTCTCTTACCAGTCCGAATTCAACAGTATACCAGTATAACCGTTGCATCATTTTAATGGCGGCTTCATCTTCAATATATTTTAGTGAAATCTTACTGAATTCGGCAAGAAAATCGCAAAAGGCTTTATTGGTCAGCAAAGGCACATGTCCGAATGTATCATGAAACATATCCGGTTCTTCCAGATACTCCAATTGTTCAACACTTCTTAACCAGGTAGAGGCCGGAAATTTTTTGGCAGCCATCAGTTCAAAAAACTCTTTGATTGGTACCAGACCCGGTACACCAATCACCGACCATCCAGTTAAAGCCTGTAAGTTCGGATTTAACTCTTTCTCAAAGTCAGGAATATGGTCTGCCACAAAACCTGCTTTAGATATACCTTCCAGATAATCCTGGCTTGCTAATTTTGGTAATTTATTTATCTGCCTCTCAAATAACATAGACCATACCTTGTGGTCGTCTGTTGTGTAGGATGAATATGCCTGATTCATAATTATTTGCGTTTATTACAACGTTCCTCTCAGCACCTGCTCCCTTTCAATAGCTTCAAAAAGTGCTTTAAAATTTCCTTTGCCGAATGATCTGGCTCCTTTTCTCTGGATAATCTCAAAAAACATTGTTGGTCGGGGCTCAATGGGCTTGGTAAAAATCTGTAATAAATAGCCCTCATCGTCTCTATCAACCAGAATACCCAGCGATTGCAATTGTCCTATTTCTTCATCAATATCTCCGATACGCCCTTTTAAGTCTTCATAATAACTTTCAGGTACTCTCAAAAACTCAACACCTCGCTCAAGCAAATGTGTAACAGTGGTAATAATATCATCGGTTGCCACGGCTAAATGTTGTACACCTGCCCCTTCATAAAAATCAAGGTATTCTTCTACCTGCGATTTCTTCTTGCCCTCGGCAGGTTCATTAATCGGAAACTTGATGCGACCGTTTCCGTTCGACATCACCTTGCTCATTAATGCCGTATATTCTGTTGATATATCTTTATCGTCAAAACTCACCAATTGATTAAATCCCATCACCTTGCCGTAGAAATTCACCCATTCATTCATTTCATTCCAGCCCACATTACCTACCATATGGTCAACGAACTTCAGACCAACCGGAGATGGGTGGTAGGTTGGTGTCCAGACACGAAAATTCGGCAGAAAAACGCCATTGTACAGACTTCTTTCAACAAAAATATGAACGGTATCGCCATAAGTATGGATACCTGAACGAACTACAGTGCCGTGTTCGTCTTTTTCTTCTACTGGCTCTAAATAAGGTTTTGCTCCGCGTGAGATAGTCTCATAATAGGCGTCCCGTGCATCATCGACCCACAGGGCTACTACTTTTACACCATCGCCATGGGTGTCTATATGCCTGCCAATTTCGGTGCCGCCATGTAGAGGTGAAGTAAGTACAAGCCGAATCTTGCCCTGTTGCACAACATAACTTTCACGGTCTTTCAGTCCGGTTTCAAGCCCAGCATAAGCCAGAGGCTGAAACCCGAAAGCAGATTGATAGTAATGGGCGGCCTGTTTGCAGTTGCCGACATATAATTCGATGTAGTCAGTGCCATTGATGGGCAGAAAATCAGTATTTTCTGCCTTGTTGATGATATTTGATTGTTGATGAAGCATAATTGCCGTATTTTTTTGTGGTGGAATTTAATCTATCCAGCTATGGAAATATTTACCATCGTCAAGACTGAGCGCTTCTTCGGTTAGCATCAGTGGTTTAAAAGTATCTACCATTACTGCTAGTTCATGGGTTTCTGTCTTGCCAATGCTGCGTTCCATTGCTCCCGGATGAGGCCCGTGTGGAATACCTCCGGGGTGAAGTGTGATATGTCCTTGTACAATATCATTCCGGCTCATAAAATCACCATCTACATAATAGATTACCTCATCGGAGTCTATATTTGAATGATTATAAGGTGCAGGAATAGCTTTGGGATGATAATCATATAACCTCGGGCAAAATGAACAAACCACAAATGCATCGCTCTGGAATGTCTGATGCACTGGCGGCGGTTGATGAATGCGCCCGGTAATAGGTTCAAAATTATGTATTGAAAATCCCCAGGGATAATTGTATCCATCAAAACCTACCACATCAAACGGGTGGTATTTATACACAAGGCTGTGAAGTTGATTCTGTTTTTTGATTTTGATAATAAATTCTCCCTGTACATCATGCGTTTCAAGATTTTCAGGCAGTTTATAATCTCTTTCGCAATAGGGTGAATGCTCTGATAATTGTCCGAAATGATTGCGGTACCTCTTCGGTGTATAAATAGGGGAGTGCGATTCTACATAAAAAATCCGGTTATCAAGGGTGTCAAAATCTATCTGATAAATCATCCCTCTCGGAATAATCAGGTAATCACCATATTCAAACGAGATATTCCCTAATTGTGTGCGTAATCTCCCCGTGCCTTTATGGATAAATAATAATTCATCAGCATCTGCATTTTTATAGAAGTACTCCCGCAATGATTTTTGTGGCGCAGCAAGCCCGATAATACAATCTTTGTTTACGAGTAACGGCACGCGACTATCAAGAAAATCATCTTTAGGCACCACATTGAAGCCAATCAGTTTGCGCATCATTAGCTGATGTGTATTGGCTATTCTTGGACTTACATCCTTGCTATCCAGCATCTTCATAACCTGCGTTGGCCGATGAATATGATACATCAGTGACGCCATACCATCAAAACCGATAGTACCAAAGAGCTGCTCGTAGTACAATCCACTGCCATCGGGCTTCTCGAATTGTATATGGCGTTTAGCAGGTATTTTTCCTAATTTATGATAAACAGGCATATATTTGCTATAACAACTATTGTTAAGCAAAGTAAATAAAAATTAATTGTTATGACAAATAAATTGTTGATATTTTTTTATTGAATAGGATTAATTGGAGTTTTGGACATAAAAAAGAGGTCTTGCTTTTAGACAACACCTCTTTTCGCACAATGATTATTTTTTAATTCTACCGCATCAACTGCGCTCCATTCTTAATCTCCTCCACCACATTAGGGTCAAGTAGGGTAGAGGTATCACCCAGATTGGAAACTTCCCCTTCCGCAATTTTTCGCAGAATGCGGCGCATGATTTTACCTGAACGTGTTTTCGGTAATCCACTAACAAACTGAATTTTATCCGGTTTGGCAATCGGGCCAATCACTCGTGAAACTGTGGCCAGTATATCTCTTTTGGTTAGCTCTGCATCATTCAGATGGCTTTCACAGATAACGTAGGCATAAATGCCCTGACCTTTAATATCATGGGGATAGCCTACCACTGCTGACTCAACTACCCCTGTGTGCATATTAATGGCATTTTCAACCTCGGCAGTACCTATTCTATGACCGGATACATTCAGAACATCATCAACACGGCCTGTGATTCTGTAGAAACCATTTTCGTCGCGCAAGGCACCATCCCCTGTAAAATACAGATTCGGATAAGCCGCAAAATAATTAGTCCGGCACCGCTCATGGTCTCCCCAGGTTGTACGGATAATAGATGGCCATGGAAATTTAATACACAAATTACCACTTACAT
>CALRLN020000168.1:0-10085 GCA_943368675.1 Chitinophaga pinensis
AATGACCATGACCGACTTCAGGTTTCAGAATCATCTGATGGAGGAGCATTTTAATGAAAACTATATGGAATCGGAGAAATATCCGACGGGTACTTTTTTAGGAAAGATTCAGGAATCAATCGATATTTCAAAAAATGGCACCTATGATATTTCAGCCAGGGGGCAACTCACCATGCACGGAGTACAGAAAGAGCGGATTATGAAGGGTAAATTGATTGTGAATGGCAATGAAATAACCTTAATTTCAAACTTTGATGTGGCCCTGAAAGACCATAAAATCGAAGTCCCAACACTGGTTATGACCAAAATCGCTGAAATAATAAGTGTTAAAGACAAATTTGTTTATACGAAGAAGTAGCCTAGACAAGTGGATTTAAAAAATGCAAAGGTAAATGGCCTTTGCATTTTTGCTTACAGCCATTATTTTTTTATAAACTCAAATAACTTTTCCGCATTATTGCTGGGTAAACAATTCCTTAATCGTTTTTATAGGCAGAAACATTTTGCCGGAACCAGGCAACAGAATGAATCCATATCGCTCATAAAAGCCTTTGGCAATCTCATCAATCGGATCAACTACTACAGCCAGAGTACCTAAATTCTCCGATATTTCAAGGCTTCTTTTTAGGGCATCAATCAGTAAAATCTGCCCGAATCCTTTGCCTTTTAAAGAATTATCAATAGCAAGACGCCCTAATAATATGGTTGGGATATCCTGGTAATTGGGCGGCCATTTCTTTTGTAGTGTTTCAGAAAAATCTTCTTTTCTAACCGAATTTGCAGAAAGCGTATAATATCCTTTTACTGTATTTTCTTCATCTACTAATACAAAGCAGGCGGATAAATCCCTGCTGACATCCTGTCTGGCCTGACGCTTTAAGTAATCATCCAAAAGGCTGTATCCACAATTAAAATTACTTTTGTCGTACTTTTTTTCGAGGATTTTTATCGTCAGGGTCATTTGTTGCAGCAAATTGATTGTAGTTTGAAAGAGCCTTTTTTAATTGAGCATTTGGCGCAGGAGGATTCATTAAAGCCTCTAAAAAAACCTTTTTATCGGCAATACTTTTCAGAATCAGGTTATTTTCGACAATAATTTTATTCGCTTCTTTATTGACACAATGAACAATAAATTCGGATAAACTTTTAAAACCGCTTAAATCGGAAGCAAATTTTATCAGTTCTTTTTGTTCCTTACTGATTCGGATATCTATTCTGTCATTAACTGAATTACTCATATTATAATTACTTTGATAATAAACAAATGTACGTATTATTTACGTACAAATTTCATACTACACACTATTTATTTACGATTATCAAGCATCGTACATTTCATGTCAACATCTCAAGCGCCTTACATTGTCAGGAGCTTCCTCAGCGCAATGAGTGGTAAGCAAAATTGCCACGGCTCACCGTGGCAATGATAATAAGCTAAAACAGTCTATTATAAAATAACTCAGGATTGATAAAGCAGACAACTGCTAATCGTGATACCCTTTTTTATCACCCACCCTTAATGCGGTTCAACTCATCTTCTGTACCACCTCGGCGGTTTCTAGCTGCTTTGATTTCATTGCTTCCGAAACGATACGTAAAGTTGACTCTTAACTGCTGAGACTCCCATTTAAAACGCAGATTGGTAGCAATACCGGCATATTCAGAATGGTACCCTCCCCTACCTGTATGAAGTACGTCTGTGAAACTAACCTTCAAAGAAGCGTTATCTTTCCAGAATTTCTTCTGTACACCAGCATCCATCGTACCCATAGCCCTATTGTAGTCAATACGGCGGTAGGGTGAGTTATACCAGCCTGATAATTCTATTGTCCAGTTATCTTTAAGTTTGAAGGTGCTTTGGGCATTTGCATTGGCTGCAATCGTGCTGTTATTCACTACCAGTCCGTTTTGCAAGTTGCCTTTCCATACATTGCTATAGCCACTCACATTGACATAAATATTCCACCATTTGGTAATATCTGTCGATAAACTCATATCAAGACTGAAACCCTGTGTATGATCCAGATTCTGGGCAATAAAATACGTACGGCTTTCATCGTAAAGAAATCTTAAACCTACAACAGGCAATCTGGTGCGCCAATATCCGATCGAAGTAGTGAGTTTCCCTTTGTACACATGCGTTAATTTAAAATTATTGGCGTATTCAGGTCTTAAGAAAGGATTGCCTTTAGAATATACCAGCTCATCAATTCTGTATTCAAAAGGATTCAGATTCTGATAGCTTGGGCGGTTGATACGTCGGCTATAGTTCAGATTCAGGCTGTGATGCTCAGAAACTTTATAAGAAAGCGCACCACTTGGAAAAAGATTTACATAAGCAGTATCTACCTTGTCCAGGTCATTCTGTTTAAAGCTCGTAAGCTTGCCTAAAGATTGTGTACGCTCGGCTCGCAGCCCCAGTTGTAAATCCCATTTTTTATTCAATGATACATTGTAGTTGGCATAAGCCGCATATACGCGCTCGGTATACACAAAGTTATTACTCTTGTCGATGTCGCGCACCTCCACATCATTCAGCATATTGAAGAAGTCAAATGTATTATCCGATTTCACATCCGAAAGCTTGATCCCATAGCCAAGTTTCCCTTTCTTCAAGGGCTGCTCATAATCTACTTTAAATGATTTAATACTGATATCAATTGGTGTTTTGGTAACAAAATTACGGCTGAACGATGGTCTGTCAGAATTCGGAAATTCATAAGTATTAGGCTGATAACTTATACCTCGTGAGGTGAAAATACCATAGTCGGCATCAATATTCAGTTCGTGCCCTGTTGTATCAGCATAGCGATAATTCAGGTTGAAATTAAGATTCTTGTTTTTCTCCGGGTTCGAAGTACGGGAATTAAGAATAGCCGAATCTGGCCTGGCGATATTACCGATAAGGGTCTGGCTTTCGCCGCCGCCATTGTGGTCGCTGGCGCGGCCTGTAACACTAACCCCGATGGTATTTTTTGAATTAATAAAGTAATCCATCCCCACTTTGGCATTGTGCGAAGTATCACGCCACAACCCCTTCCAGGTTTTGTTGTAGGCTACATTATTCAATATCTGGTCATCAAGTGTCTGGTTATGCCATGCCCCTTGGTTATAACTGTAGTTACCATAAATATTGACCTTTTTATCTCTGTGATTCAGATTGATTGAGCCGTTATACTTCGGCGTGATACCAAAGTTGCCGCCCAGATTCAGATTACCATTGGTTCCCAGTTTTTTGTTCTTTTTCAATCTTATATTGATAATGCCCAGGTCGCCTGCGGCATCATATTTGGCTGAAGGGTTAGTAATTACCTCTATGGCTTCAATATCTGATGAATTCATACTTTTCAGAATTGACGCCAGGTCTTTTCCACTCATCGGCGATGGACGTCCGTCAATATAGATCCGCACGCCTGACTTCCCCTTTACCAGAATGTTTTCATCTTTATCTACCTGCACTCCCGGTGATTTTTGCAATATTTCAAGGCCATTCAGCCCCGTAGCATTAATACTGCTTTCTACATTAAACACAATTTTATCATTCTGCACCTCTATCAGCGGTTTAGATGCCACAACTTTAACTTCGCCCAGTTGTTTGGTATCGGCAGATACCGTAAATGGCTGAAATTCAATATCCTTATCAACCAGCTCAAAAACAGGAGAATTAAACGGACTGAAACCCACAGCCGACACCTTAATAAAGTACTTTCCGGCTTTAAGATTGTTGATTTTAAATCCACCGTTTTCGTCGGCTATATCAGCCTTGGCTAATGATGAATCCTTGTTTGCGTGCACTGCCAGAGTAGCAAACGAGACTACTTCATTCTGCTGGTTTTTCACCTGACCTTTGATGGAGAATGTCTGAGCATAAAGAAGTTGCGATATGCCCGTAAAGAACACTACGAGTAATAGATTTTTCATGATAATTGTTATAGCTTTTCAATAATTTTGTAAACTGCAAACAGATATTATCTACCTGCTTTGCTTATAAGAAAACAGCAAATTAGTGCAAAAGTAAGGATTAAAATTTATTCAGAAATCACCCAATTTGCGTTTAACATTTTCTAACTACGAAATATTTCGTAGCAAATATATAACCTCTTTTTTAAGGTTCCAACATTTATTACGAAAATTTTCGTAGATGGTAATTTAGTTGGATAAACGGTTAGTTTGCATTCTGCTGTCAGGCGCATAAACTCGGGTTGGTTGAAATGGTTACAGAAGAATCCTGATAAATTTTTTAATCATACATTTCAGAACATTCATTGTCTTCTCTGTATAGACGATTGTGCAGAGAATTCATTACAGAGGGAATCCCGATATTCTTTTAAATTGTAAGAGACGTTCACTTTGCCGGAACATTCCATTGCGCTTTTTTATAGAAAATTACGCCATGAAAAGTAATAAAAAAGCGCAGCAATTTACCTCAAAGCACAAAGCCCTGCTAAGAAAAGCAGTTTACAATTCCGGATAAATCCTAAAAAGCATTCTGGCAACTGATCATAAAAAAAGCGAATGAGTAAACTACCCATTCGCTTCTAATGATAAACATGGTATTTTAATATTCGTCAAATTCCAGCCTATTTACATTACTCAAAAATCCGTATTAGCCTCTTTCAAATCCAGTTTCTTAATCCAGATATTGCGGTATAATACATCATGCCCTTCTGCCTGTAGTTTCAGGCCGCCGGGTGTATCTGTAATACCTTTGCCACCATCATTGCCTCCGTCTATACCTGAGTTTGGCCCACCCCAAACCTGACTGATAGGCTGATTGATATGTACTTTTTTATCATTGAAATACATAGTCACCATTGGTTTCTCCACAAGTTTACCATCTTTGAATCTGGCTGCTCTGAAAACTATGTCATACGAGTTCCATTTACCCACACCATTATAAGCATAATAAGGTGATTTCGACTCATTAATAACGGCGCCTAAACCATGCGAGGTTGAGTCACCATCCAATACCTGAATCTCATAGCGATTCTGAAGATAAACACCACTATTACCGCCGGGTTTACTGATATAAAACTCCACATGAGCTCTGAAATCACGGAAAGTATCTTTGGTCACGATGTCAGCAGCACCATATTTACCACCCGCAGCGGCAGGGTCGTTGGTATTTATTGCAGTGCCCTTTCCGGCCGGGTCATTCACTACAAACCACTTGATGGGTAAAGTGGCCGCCAGTCTGGGGCCTTCCCAGTAGATCCATTTTTCATCAAGCATTTTACGGGAACCATCCATATACACAACTGCTCCCTTAGGAGCTTTGGCTCCAACGCCAATCTGAGCCTGTGCGCTAGCCCCAATAACCAGAAAAATGACAAAAATCGATAATCTGCTTCTATACATGAGTTTTGTAATATTTAAAAAAGGTTAAACAGGTAAGAATACAAAATAAAATAAAGATAATTCAACAAAGGTGTGTAATTTTAGCTTAACTTTCTGAATATTACAATACAATAAAATAATTATAGCATTTGCCCGAAATTATTTTGTCATTAATCAAGGACATTACCTGCTTTTTGCTCGCTTTCTGTTATTTTTGCTTACGCTTACAAAAGACGATTCTTAGTATTATCGGGAACCTAACTATTAAAAAACTGCATGACAAAGCAAAATTATCACATTATACTTGCTGATGACGACGAAGATGACAGGATTTTCTTTAAAGAGGCTATGTCGGAAACCGTAAGTACGGCAACAGTCAATACTGCTAATGACGGAATAGAGCTGATGAATATGCTTTCCGGCAAGTTACCCGATGCTATCTTCCTCGATTTGAACATGCCCTTAAAAAATGGACAGGAATGCCTGTCTGAGATAAAAGCCAATAAAAGATATAAAAATATACCTGTGGTCATTTATTCGACGAGCTCGAATGTAGACCAGATAAATTCCACCTTTAAAGCAGGTGCCAATCTTTATATCTCAAAGCCTGACTCATACCTTAAACTGAAAATTATCCTAAAGAAAGTTTTTACTCTCAAATGCGAAGAGTATAAACCTCAACCTGACAAAGAAAAATTTGTTTTAAAGTATTAAAATTTTGAAGCATGTCTAAATCCAAAGACAAGGCAGGCGAACTTCGTTCTGTTGGTGAGGCTACCAGGCCTAATCTATTACATTTTCAATACTTGCCTCTATACGCACAATATCTTCTGGAAAAACGAATAGAAGATTTTACGCGTAAACTGCTGGATGTTTCAAGGGAAATAAGCTTACCCTTATTGAAACTCCTTGAAAACATGCCCGAAGATGAACTGATTCGGTTGTCTATTCAGGGTACAAAAGAGCTTCTGGGTTATTTCGTTTCTAATACCATAGAAGAGTTTATCGATGTATCGTTAAAAAAATGGACTGAAAACCAGCTTATTGTGGTGCAGAACGATGAGATTGTAGCACAGGATATTTCAGGCGGAAGTTTTGCACGCAGGAAAGCCTTTCGTCATTTCCTTCCCGATTATACCACTGATCTGGCTCTATATAATAATATCCTTGAGGAGCTCGACCTCTTTATACTGACTGTTGAAGAAAGATCTTACTATACCTTATTCAACATCAAGCAGCAAAAAATAAATGAGCATCTCTATTTTATCGAAAAAGTAAACAATACCTTACCGGGCATTATTTATGTGTTTGATGTAATTGAACAAAAAGAAATTTACTCAACTAATAAAAGAGAAGAACTGATCGGTTTCAGCACTGAAGAAATCAAAGGTTTTGGCCGCAATGTACTCTCTGCCTTACTTCACCCCGACGATTTGGAGAAAAGATTAGCTCACCTCAACAACTTTGCATCGGCTGCCGATGGTGAGATACGTAGCCTTGAGTACCGGGTTAAAAATAAAAGAGGGGGATATCATTGGCAACGCGTCTATGAAACCATATTCAAAAGAAATGAAGAGGGAGTACCATCGCAGATTATCGGGATGTCGCTCGATATTAATAAAGAAAAAGAAGCCGCACAGAAACTACAATTGCGTGAGCAACAGCTCAATGAAGCACAGGAAATAGCAGGTTTGGGTAGTTTTGAATGGGATCTGCAAGGCGATAACTCGCTCTATTCAGACCAGTTACTGAAAATATTTGAATTTGAAGAAGGCAAAGACTATCTCACGTTCCTGCAATTTGTACACCCCGGCGATCAGGCAATGCTCACTGCGGCTATTAACGAAGCCATAACCGGCGAAGGTAAATATGAATGCGAATACCGCTATAAGAAAGACACAGAAAAAGTTATCTGGTCACGCGGGCTGGTTACTTTTCAGGATGGTAAGCCGATTAAGATGCGCGGCACAGTAATGGATATTACCGAGCGCCACGATATGCTTCAACAACTGGAACATACCATTGAGCTTCATAAACAAGCGCAGGCACTCACGCATATCGGTAACTGGAGCTGGAATATACCTGCTAACAAAATTGAGTGGAGCGATGAAATGTACCGCATCTATGGACTTGAACCTCAATCAGAAGAAATACACTTTGAGCGATTCCTTTCTCTGGTTCATCCCGAAGACCGTAAACGCCGCCTGGAAGAAATACAAAAAACCCTACAGACACATATAGCCGAAGATTATGTGATACGTATATTGTGGGATAACGGCACCCAAAGGATATTGCAAGGCAAGGGTGAGCTAATTCTGGATGAATTTAACAAACCTTTTAAACTGACCGGTACCTGCCAGGACGTAACCGAGCAATACAGGATTAATCAGCAACTGGAACTGAAAAACCTTGAGCTCCAGCGTAGTAACGAAGAGCTAACCTCGTTTAATTATATAGCCAGCCATGATTTACAGGAACCTCTGCGAAAGATAAAACTATTCAGCAACAGGATTTTCGAGAAAGATTTTGACGCATTATCGCCCACAGCCAGAGAGTTTTTGCCACGCATCATCAGTGCAGCCAGCCAGATGCAGAAACTAATGAACGACCTGCTTGCATTTTCGAGAGCCACTTCTGTTGATAAAGTATTTGAGAAAACAGACTTAAATTTTTTGCTTGAAGATGTAAAGAATACATTCAAAGAAAGCATTGAAGAGAGAAACATAAGTATTAAAAGCACAACACTCCCGGAATTAACTCTTATTCCATTCCAGTTCAGGCAATTATTAGAAAACATCATTGGCAATGCCATTAAATACAGCAAAGATGATGGTCAGGTTGAAATAAAAATCAGCTCAAATATTGTATCAGGCAATTCATACGTAAATCAGGGGGCCGTAGCCGAAAAAAACTACCATCTTCTGAGCATCAGTGATAATGGCATTGGTTTCGACCAGCAATATGAACAGAAGATATTTGAACTTTTTCAACGCCTTCATAATAAAAATGAATATTCGGGTACTGGTATTGGTCTGGCCATCTGTAAAAAAATTATTCAGAACCATCACGGATTCATTACCGCAACCGGAGAACAAGGCAAAGGCGCTACATTCAATGTTTTTACACCTTTGAACTAGAACAAAACTGACTGCCCGCATCTGGCTATCGTTTCAGAGGATTTGTCTATTCGATACCATGAGCCAGGGCAGTGCCTTTGAAAATGCAAGGTTTCAAACGCAATTTTTCCTTCCGACTATTATCCTTAACTGATACAGCAAGCCTTTTTCAATATCCCGCAGGGATAATATATAGGTAGAAAATAATGAAAATCAGAAATTGCAAGTCCCGTAGGGAGGATATATTAAAACCTTTAAACCTATTTCACCCAACGAGTCTGGAATAAATTTAAGTATTTTCATAAATCAAATTTATTTTCTGGCCTTTTTTAGCAGAGAATTGATTATTTAGTTATTATTGATGCTGGAAGAAATCAGTAATTAAAGATCAGCTTGGAAAACAAATGTATATGGCTCCTGGGATTGTCCGGAGCTGGAAAAACAACTTTAGCAAACAGCATTGCTGCCAAGTTACCCGCGCAAAAAGTGAAGATTTTAGATGGGGATATTTTGCGTCAGGGTATTAATAAAGACCTTGGCTTTTCAAAAAATGACCGTTTAGAAAACGTAAGGAGAACGGCAGAAATCGCCAGGTTGTTTATTGATGAGGGCTATTGGGTAATCGTGGCACTTATCACTCCCTTTGAAGCAATGAGACAAAATAACCGCAGAATCTTGGGCGAAAAATATATTGAAGTTTTTGTAGATACTCCTATAAGCGTTTGTGAGCAACGTGATCCGAAGGGATTATATGCAAAAGTTGCTCAAAATCAGCTGAAAAATTTTACCGGAAAAGATTCTCCTTTTGAACGCCCATTGGCTCCTGACCTGACAATTTTTACGGAAACTAACACAATTGACCAATGCAGCGAACAGATAATCAACTTTGTATTATGAGAAAATTGTCTGGACAGAGTATTCCTCAACAATACAGAAACCTGTAACAAATTCTTCATTGACCATTGTCCAGGCATGGCCTTCAATGATACCAGCCTGGTTTTTCTTGAATCCTACATAAATCATATAGGGTATCTTATAGAATCTGCAAAGTATTTTTGCCTGAAGTGCCTGATGCCGACATACGTTTTCCCAGGGGCTGTATTTACTGATTACTCTTATGGCAATACTAATATCTTTCACCAAAGCCATATCCACTCCATCCTGCCGGGTGGGAATGGGTTTATTCATTTCACCAAATCTGGCCTTTTTTCTAAAAAACCTAAACGCAAAATAACTGTATAATGAAAGCGGTACTACCACTGCCAGAAGTACTTTCCGGCGCAGTGAAAGCTTAAAAAAAACAGGTATTTTACTACGAAATTTCATTATACAATATATTTTTCTCTGGCTAAAAAAGCAAGCGCTTCGGCTACATCGGTTCTGCATTCTTCTTCCGAAATAGCATATTCAGCACATAATTTTTGCACGATACTGTCTACATCAAGTCCCTGCTCGATTCCCTTCAGAATTTTAAACAATGTCTCATTAAGCGACACGTATTTATTGGTTTCAATTTCAAACAATACTCCTTCATTACCTAGTTCCGTGATCAGAACTTTCTCGCTGTTAATTGTATATTTCATTAATGTTTATAGGGTTTACCAATAGCCAAACTCCTGCATCATTGGTTTG
>CALRLN020000169.1:0-10057 GCA_943368675.1 Chitinophaga pinensis
AATTAATAAAGATGTAGACGATGGTTTATTGAACTGGAGCGCTAATGTATTACAACGTTATTTTAATTCAGTAAAAGAAATAGGAGATGTAAAACTGGCAAAGGATGTATTTAACTCTGTTAATCATCAGATAAGTTTTGATGCTGAACCTACCAATTTTGTACCGTATAGAAGAATGGATGGCGCCAAAAGTAATATCACCTACGAGGATTTCCTTCAGTTGAGCAAACAAAGGCGTTCTGTAAGATGGTATCTGGACAAGCCCGTGCCACGAGAATTAATTGAGAAGGCGTGTGCCATTGCGACTTTTTCTCCAAGTGCATGTAACCGTCAACCTTTTGAGTTCAGAATTTTTGACCAGAAAGAACTTAAAAATAAAGTGGGAGCCATTCCGATGGGGATACGGGCAAATTACGAAAACATTCCGGTTTTTGTAGTGGTAGTCGGTCGCCTTAGTGCTTACCTGAGCGAGAGAGACCGCCATGTTATTTATATTGACGGAGGGCTGGCTTCTATGAGCTTTATGCTTGCTCTGGAGACCCTCGGCCTAAGCTCCGTTCCTATCAACTGGCCGGATATTGAATATTTGGAACAAAAAATGGAAAATACCATAAGTCTGGCAGCTGACGAAAGACCTATGATGCTCATCGGGCTTGGCTATGCAGACCCTGAGGGAGGTATACCCTTTTCACAGAAAAAATCCCCTGAACAGCTATTAAATTATAATACAGGAAACTGATGGTAGAAAATATACAATCGGGTACTCAGAATAAATGGTTCAGCAGAAGCCATTCAGGAGGTAACTTGCGTGAGAAATCGATCAAAGGTGGTTTAAGTACGGTTGGTGCACAAATTACTTCTTTCGCTCTCAATATCGGCTCCACTGTCATAATGGCTCGCATGTTGCTACCCAACGACTATGGCCTGGTGGCGATGGTTACTTCTTTTACCGGATTTGTATTGATTTTTAAAGATCTGGGATTTGCCCAGGCTATTATTCAGAGAGAAACAATTACCCAGAAAGAGGTAAGTATGATATTCTGGCTCAATTTTTATATCAGCATTCTGCTTGGCGGTATTGTATTATTAATGGGGCCGGCACTTGTGGTATTTTATAAGGAAGAACGCCTTTTACCTATTTGCATTGCTTATGCCATTATTGCAGTTTTAGGTGGTGTATCCACCCTTCACTCTGCTTTACTTAACAGACAAATGAAGTTTAAAGCATTAGCCAGGATAACTATCCTCTCTTCGTTCATCAGTCTGGTAGGAGGTCTTTTATTAGCTTATTATCAATATGGATACTGGGCTATTGTGGCTATAAACTTAATCAGCGCTTTAGCACAAACAGTTTTACTATGGATGAATTGCGACTGGCGGCCTTCTTTCAGCAAAATTGATAAAAGCATTAAGGAGTACGTAAATTTTGGTGCGGGTGTTACCGGCTTTAATATGATTAACTATTTTTCCAGAAACCTGGATAACATCTTAATCGGCAAATATATTGGTATTCAGCCTCTGGGGCTCTATAATAAAGCCTACCAGTTACTGATGTTGCCTATAAGCCAGTTACGGGACCCTCTGAATGCGGTAGGCACACCGGCCATGAGTTCTTTGCTTAAGCAACCGGAAAAGTACAGGACTTATTATAAAGAATACCTTTTCTTGCTTTCATTTTTTTCTTTGCCTATCGTGGTTTATTTATTTGTTTGTTCTCAACCCATTATTTATGTGGTATTAGGGCCAAACTGGACCAGTGCTTCTAAAATTTTTCAATTATTGGCTATTACAGCGCTTATTCAGCCTATTGCCAGCACCAGAGGCATGATTCTATTGTCGTCAGGGCAATCCAAAAGATACTTTATGTGGGGAATCTGGAATGCCGTAGCCGTGATTCTTGCATTTTTTACAGGCCTGCAATGGGGTATTGAAGGCATCGCTATTGCGTATGCTGTAGCCAATTATGTTATTCTGGTTCCTTCGCTACAATTCTGTTATAAAAATACCTCTATCAAAGTTGCCGATTTTTTTACAACTACTTTTTCATCTTTCCTTTTTTCTGCTTTAGCAGGAGTAGCAGCCTATTTTGTATTTCTTTTTCTGAAAGACTTCCATCCGCTTATTCAGATAATTATTCCATTATTAGCCTTTGGAATTGTGTATTTAGGTGGGTGGTTCTGTTTTGCAAGTACCAGAAGGCAAATAATGAGTGTAGTAAAAGTAGCCAGAACAATATTAAACAAAAAATAATACCATAATCAAATAAGCAATTTATCAGGAATCCTTTAACTAATAATCTGCTTTTCTATTAACAATAAAAGCTTTATGAAACAAAATACTTATATTCTGGTCGGTGGCAATTTTATTAACAAAGGTGCCGAAGCAATGCTTAAAACGGTAAAGCATAAGATTCTTGAGCGACACCCCAATGCTAAGATATATGCTATCTGCCATCAGGAAGAAAGGGAAATTGCTACAAAGCAAGGTTTCTTTCCGCTTACCGATACCACGCCAAAGGCACTAAAAAAGGGCATCAACCTCACCAAAAGAATAATCAATAAAGTGGGTACTATTCTTGGCAAAGAATCTGAACCTTATGCAGATTATAGCCCAATGAGCGAGATTGAAAAAGTAACTAATCTTACTGCGGCTATTGATGTAAGTGGCTTTGCCTATGGAGATAAAAGAGGCTATATTCAGCCTTTGGAAACACAAAAAATCATCGATTTCTGCAAGCGCAATAATGCGCCCTATATATTTATGCCTCAGGCGTGGGGTTCTTTTAAAGATAAAAAAGTAGCTGAAAACAGCTATAAGATGATAAAAAGTGCCAGTGCGTTCTTTACCCGTGATCACGTATCAAGAAAGTATGTGGCAGATCTACTGCATGTAAAAGAAGAAGAGGTGCCTTTGCTGCCGGATATCGCTTTTCACTTCCCCATTCCTACCATTGATGGGGCCGACATTTTAAAGAAGAATGGAATAATCAGAGACAAGAAAAAAATGTTGGTTGGCATCTCTCCTAACATGAGAGTATACGAACGGATGGAAGGTAAGGGGGCTGATAATGAATACGTGAAAAATTTCTGTTCTATTATAAAAACCTTATCACAGCAATTTCAGATTCTGCTAATTCCGAATGAAATCCGCCCACTTGAGGTAGACAGCAATGATGATCAGTTTCTTTGCAAAACCATTTATAATGCGCTTGAAAACAAAGACAATTGCAATTATATAGATGGATACTATTCTGCCGAAGAGATTAAAGCTCTTATTAAGCAAACTGATATTATTATTGCTTCCCGCTTTCACAGCCTGGTATTTGCACTTAGTTTAGGTATTCCTTGCATGGCCATCAGCTGGTCTCATAAATATCGTGAGCTTTTCAAATTATTTGGTCTTGAAGAATTTGTATTGGAAGATAAAGGATTAGATACGGGCAAGATTCTTGAGACATTCAATAAACTGGTCTCACAAAAAGAAGCTATTTCAGATAAAATCAATGCGACCTTACCAAAGTTGAAAGATGCGAACAAACAGGTCTTCGATTTACTGAACTAATATAAAATAAATCGGGGATAGAGTTAAAATTCTATCCCCGAAAAAAGCCATTATAAATTTTGCTTCTTCTGATAAGCCTCCCAGGCTAAGTCCCAGAAACGCTTTACTCTATACGACCAGTCATTACCTGAAGCAGCCATTAGCCTTTCATTTTTCACTGTATCACTATTATCAGCAATTGCTTTACTGATGTTATCCAGAAACTCTTCATGCGTATCCGATAAATAAACATGCTTTTCAAAAGCAGCAATGTCTTCTGAAAAATTGGTTGTTACAATTGCTTTTCCTGCTCCCAGATATTCATTAATTTTCAGTGGATAAATGCCCGCCGTAAGGTCATTACAAAGAAAAGGGATAATTGTGCAATCAAAATACTGTAAATAGGCAGGTAACTGATCTATTTTCTTAGGTCCGGTAAATACTATATTAGGTATTGCGTCCAGATTAATGGGACTATAGGTTTTATCCTGTCTTGGGCCAACCATCACAATTGTTTTATCCTGATTAGCCTTTGCTATTTTTTCAAGCAGATAATAATCCATTCTCTGGCATACTGCTCCCGTATAGCCAATAATAGGTGTTTTGATATTGGCAATTTCTTCAGGTTTGTCAAATTGCTGTTCAATAGCTTTTCTGAATAATGTAATATCTCCGCCATTAGGAAAATAGTTTACTTCTATGCCTGTGCGCTTTAGTATATTATGGCATATCTGTTTAGAGGTAGCCATAACCATATCATAGTTTTCAGCACATTCGTTTTCTCTTATTACGCCGTTGCCTTTAACTGCCTCAATAGTATCTCTGCTATGATACACACTAAGAGTTGGATTCAGATAGTTGTGTACATCTGAAAGGTAAAAGGGATTAAATGAATTAAGAAAAATATAGTCCCTGATTTTTTTCTCTTTTATAGTGCGCTTAATAAGCCTTGCGAATATTTTATTATTGATAGCGCTAAATAGTTGGTAAAGGCTTCCAAAAGGCAGAAACCCGATGGGTAAAACGGCATTGGGTGTTACGGCATTGAGTTGCTCAGACTGGTTTGGTACATGTATAAGATAGTCTTTGCCAAATAAAAGTGCCGACATTCTTCTTTTAACAGTGGGTAGCTTACGCTCACGCCATACATCTGCCCAGGAGTAGGGATAATCAATATAAAATACAGGATTACTGCGACTGAAAACCTTTGCCAGAGATAACGAGGCGGAAGAAATGTCTCCATCCCACCGTGACATCGTAGCTATAAATATCGGTAACTTTTCGAATTCGTCTCTTGTCAGCATATGATGTGTCAATTAAAAAAATCGAAGAGAAAATCCTTTCTCTTTATTGGTGGTTTTGCTTTTAATTTCAGACCCTTTCTAAAGCCTACTATCAAAGCAATCAAAGCTGGTAATGCAAGTATATCCCAGGGCATATTAACTATTATTTTGATGGGTTTCCCCATGTGGTGTGTGAATAAACTGCTTACGGGCTTTGCCGATGTGAAACATAGCCTTTATCATTGAAAAGAGTGCTCCCGGAATCTGCAAAAAAGCAGATAATAATCGGTTATTATACCACGCACCCGGAATACCCAATAATAAGGCCAGCACCAGCGTTGCCATCAGAATCAGGCTCGGAACAATAAATAATCGGGAAAAAACAAAACAAAATATAAGCCAGATTATTAATACTGCAATAAGCATGACTCTTGGTAAAAGGTAAGTTTGGAAAGCCTTGTCAAAAAAGGCGATATTACCTTTAAAAAGCTGGCCCCAACCTTCAACGAAATATTTCTCAAAAAACTCTACCTGCATTGCCAGCCATCTGCTTCGCTGCTTACTGAATACCTCTTTCTTCGAAACTTTCTCATCATACACATAAGCTCCGTCTAAAAAAGCAATATCTATTCTCTCTTTCAGTATCTTAAACTCCAGCTCTTTATCTTCGCCTGATGTATCTCCGATTGTTTTCAGGAAATTTACAAATAAATGCCATTCAAATGCCATACCGCTACCTATCAAAGCAGACGGCAGTCCCAATGCTACATGCCCCCTGCGGAAAATGTGATTGTTGATTTCTTCAGTGCAGGCATCTAATAAAGCAAAGGGAGTTTCGATATTCTTTGCTGTTCTATGCCCCTGCACAACCCGGTATCCGTTTTCAAAAGCCTCGTTTACTTTATACAAAAAACCTTGTGACATGTGGTTGTCGGCGTCGAGTATTACTACAATGTCAACCGGATCTTTTTCAGTGGCTTCAATAGCCTTTTGAATGGCCTTGCCTTTGGTGCTTTTTTCAAAACTTACCTGCACTACTTTTATAGGAAGAGTATGCAAGGTATCCAGAGTAGCCTGGCTGAATGAATCGGCAATGATTACTACTTCGTATAAATCGGAAGGATAGTTCTGTCTGATTGCCTCTCTGGCAGTTGAGATAATCACCGCATCTTCTTTATATCCAGGTATAAAAATCCTTATTTTTCTCAGGTTTTGAGTAGGAAGAAATGATGATTTTCTACCCAGTTTTCCGGCAATAGAAAACAAAAATAAATACGCTACCTGAATAGCAAGAAAACCAAAGAGACAATATTGAATAATTAACCCGATCTGGATAAGTATTGACATAGTATAGTTGCAATTAATTTAAAAAACTGTTTCGCTCACCTTTGTTATTTCCGAATCTGACTTACTATCAGGCGTATCCCACCTTGCTCCCAGCCAGACCAATCCCCAACTGGTATAAACTATCATTGACGATGGCATCTGGTTAATAACCTCGTTACCATAGCTGCATAATAATATGGCAGCACATCCCGCACACAAGGCAGACAACTGAATGCGCAGTATGGGGTCTCGGGTATTCCATATTATTCCTGCTGATTTACCGAGTATATACATCATAAAGCTAATCCATATTACAAGGCCTATTATACCGTACTCTGCCCATACCTTTACGAAATAACTATCCGGAGGTATACTATTAATAGGTATCCTTTTATTATACTTTATTCCCCATATTCCGATTGTACCTACACCATAGCCTAAGGGTTTTGTTTTCAGAAATTCTTTTAGCCTCTTCTGGTTTACAAGTCTTACCTGCAATGAGGGGTTATCAGGGTTAACCGAACTCCTTAGTCTCTGGATCTGGGCATTACCACTTCCGATAGAAGTATATTTAAGCATTCCGAGAAATCCAAGCCCCAGGATACTACCAATAATGAGAACCTTTACTTGCTTACTCAACACAAGAAAAGTGAAACCGCCACCTACAATTGCGAAAAGCGCCCCTCTCGTGCCTGAAATCAGCATTCCATACAGGATAACTAATCCTGCAATGACATACCACATTTTTTTCAATGTTCTGAACGGGCCGGTAGCCAGTATTATACACATGATGCCTACATGCCCCTGTGAAGCACCGAATTGCCCGGCATCCGTATAGAATGCAAAAACCCTTAATTTACCGAATAGTATATGTGTTCTCTTAGCACCTGCCTCCAACCACTCTCGCTCTGCATCACTTGGCCCTATGAATAATTGCTTGGCGCCATAAAGTGCGGCTATAAACGAAATAATAATAATGAAGTCAAAAAAAGTATTTATGTCTTCTTTCTTATTAAACAATAGTATAACCAATGGCACCGAAAGAACCCAGTAAAGGGTTGTCGAACGCATCTCATAATACCAGCCTTCAATACTCGGCCTTTCAGGATTACCAATTTCAGCAACAGTAATCAAGAACCAGATCACGCCTATCCAGACAAAATCATTATTAAGATGCCGCAGACGAAGACGGTTACCCTTATGAAAAATTACTGCCAGCCATGTTAATAATAATATTCCGTCCTGTCCTAAACCAAAAGGGATATTGGCCATTTCACGGGTTAGCCCTGCTACCAGAAAACTGTAGATTATAAACATATAATAACCTACTTTCGGCTTAAGGAACACCAGCACTACAAATGCGGCAATAAATGGAAGTACAAGAAATAGAGCTAAGATACTGATTCCGTTTTCTGCAATAAACCAGCCAACCAATACGGTAATAATGATACCAGGAATCAACCATTGACCTCCTAGAACATTCCGGTTGGACTTATAGAATAAATCCTGCTTTAATATTTGACTCTTATTGTATGACAAGACTATCGAATGGTTTTTCTATTACCAAATTCAAATTTTACCATCCTTTTTATTAATGACCTCAGACTATTTCTTTTCTTCGGTACTTCTCCGATATATTCCTCTGCAAAATCAGTTTCAACGCCATTGAGTATAAACATGGGGTCGTTTCCTGTAATGCTGGCAAATACCCTTACCATTTCGGCATCTTTTTTATTCCATACCCGGTTAGCCCGACAAACCAGAATAGTGTGTTGTAAAGGAGGAAATAATCTGGGTTTCACCACCAGTTTATCCAATGCCGGAAACTCTACCAATACGAAATCCTTATTGGATGCAGGCGTATGATAAGTACGATCAGACCATTTATCCAGACTGTTCAACTCCTCTCCCCATTGGTGCTCAAGTAATTTGAAAGGCATGGTAATCCCGAGTTGTTTATATTCTATCGTAGGCAACAATAATTGCCTCTCTACTGAGTAATTCAAATTAATCAGTTCCTGCTCAAATAAATTGAGCATGGTAGATTTACCTTCTCCTTCAAGTGTACTGATAAATCCTATATAAATAGGGGTATGTTGAATATCTACCTTAGATAACAGCCTTTGAATAAGTCTGAGATTGGCTTTTTCTAAAAACCCGCGGCTTTCATTCAATAAAGGATATACTCCCAGACCTGGCATGTCAAGCATTTTTCTGGCTCTTACAGGCTCCAACAAGGTCCTATTACTTAATGCCTTTGCCAGAATAAACCCTAACACAAAAATGAACCCTACCAGAAATCCGGCTATTATCAGGATTATTCTTTTAGAAGCATTGGGTTTTAAAGGCAGATATGGTGGGTCAACTATATTCAGCTTGGATGTAAGTTCAGTATTCTGCTGAGATAATTTTGCCATGTTGAGGTCATGCAACAATTGCAGATACTCCTGCTCCGAAACATTTATTTGCCTTTCAATTTTTTTGAGTAATGCACCTAGAGGGGCAAATTTACGATACTCTTCCGTAAACTCCTTTTTGCGTTTGTCCATTACGGTCAGCTTGGCTTTACTCTGCTCAAAGGCAAGTGTAGTTTTCAGCCAGTCATCAAGCACATTTTTTGTAGGAATCCCGTTTGGTGTATTTATTTCTGAATTAAGATTTTCAAGAGAGGATTTCAGCGATTTCTCAAGGTTAGCTGCCCCGCGTTTCAGACTATCCAGTTGTTTTTTAATGTCAGGGGTATTTCCGAGGCTTTCGGTAAGTGCAATTTTATTATAGATGTCAGATAGTTTATCTCTGTCTTTAAGGATTTCTGTTCCATAAAGTGATTGATACACGCGGCTTTTAATACTCTCGTTTACTTTTTCCAGAGACTTACTCGAAGCCAGTTCATCCATTTCCAGATCATGATTCAAGGCATACAGATCTTCTTTCTCATTAGCAACCGCCTTGGTTTGTTCATAATAGTTGATGATGTCATTTTGTTTATTAAATTCCAAAAACACCCTTTCTGCGGAATCAAGTCTCAAAAAGGCTTTTTTGGTTTGTTCCTCAAAATAACCAACTACTGAATCTGTCTGCCCCTCCTTTAGTAACCTGAATTTCCTCATAAAAGACTCTTCTAAAAGCTCAAGTGTACGTTGGCAGATAAAAGGATCATTTGTTTCATACGAAATCTTAATAATATCACTATTATTAATACGCATAGACTTAATACTATTGAGTGCTTCAATTGAGTAATAAGGATTTTTTGAATTGAGTAGCCGATAGATGATATTATCGTCGCTCTTTTGCATATACTTCAACACCGCTGCTTTTGTGGCAGCCAGGTCAGGTCTTAATAACTGATTCCGGACATCATCAGGGATTGTACTCTTCAGTTCCTTATAAGCATCATAGGTTATTACATTGGGGTCATGCTTTTTAATCATAATATGCTCAGCAATAAGGCCAATTGCTACATCCTGTTTGGTATCTCTCGACTGGATTAATGACAGAAGGTTATCAAAAGCATTGCTGGCAGAGTAATAATCTGACTTTATATTTCCACTTAATGTATAGCCAGAAGTAAGCCCGGTAAAAACTGTAGATTCTGATGAGTATACTTTTTTGTCATTACGGGTAAAATAATAGATAGTCACTGCTAATACCGTGGGAATAATTAGCAGCCATTTTAAATTTTTAAGTATTAAATTTATAAAATGCAGAAAGCTCATTTTACTCTTTTTAATAATGAAGCTAAAGTTACACCTGTGAATGCCTCCAATTGCATTATACTCGTCTGAAACTTATTCAGATTAGTTTCATATTCAATTTTAGACTTATTCAGGAAATCCAGTATTCTTGAAATCTCTTCAACGGTTAGATTGCCTTGCAAAAATTCTTTTTCAGATAGCGTGTAATTTACC
>CALRLN020000170.1:0-10041 GCA_943368675.1 Chitinophaga pinensis
ATTAAGCCCGAGATAAATACCCCTAAGATGATAAAAATGAAATAGTTCAGAATACCCACTCCGCAACCTCCATAGAAAGCATTTACCATCATAGCAAGCAATTGCATGGCACCTGAAAGCGGCATACTACTATCATGCATGCTATTAACTGAGCCTGTTGAGATAACTGTGGTCGCTATGCTCCAGTACCCTGATGCAGCAGGGCCAAATCTTGCTTCTTTACCCTCCATACTTCCGTTAGGTTGGGTAACACCTAAGTGCTGTATAGCAGGGCTGCCATTAATTTCGGCAATAACAGTCGGGATAGTCAAACATAAGAAACCAACTGTCATGACCCCAAAGATTGTCCATGCCAGTTTTTTACGTTTCAGATAGTAGCCCAAAGCGAAGATGAACGCAAAAGGGATAATCATTTGCGCAATCATTTCAACAGTATTGGTAAAATAATTAGGATTTTCTAGTGGATGAGCAGAGTTGGCTCCGAAGAAACCACCACCGTTGGTTCCTAAGTGTTTGATTGCCACAAAAACAGCTACAGGACCCCGCGATACTTGTACTGAATCACCTTGCAAGGTGGTGATTGTATCTTTTCCCTCGAATGTCATTGGTGTACCATTGAATAACAAAAGCACTGAGACAAAAATAGAAAGAGGTAGGAGGATACGAGTACAGCTTTTTAAGAAGTAATTATAGAAATTACCTAATTTCTCGGCCTGACGTTCACGTAAAGCATTGAATACGATAGCACAAGCTGCCATACCAGTAGCCGCCGAGACAAAGTGCAAATACATCAGACCAATTAATTGTGTCAGATAAGAAACCCCTGTTTCTCCTGAATAGTGTTGCAGATTACAGTTAACGATAAACGAGATAGCTGTATTAAATGCCAGATCAGGCGACATTGAAGAATTACCATCAGGATTAAGTGGTAACCAACCCTGGTTCATCAATATTAACATACTTAAAAAGAACCAGACAAAATTGATACCCAGCAAGGCAACAAGGTGTTCTTTCCAGTTCATTTCTCTGGTAGCATCTATACCGCTGATGCGATAGAAAAGCTTTTCGATAGGATTAAAAACAGGGTCTAAAAAAGTCTTTTCGCCTGTATAAACCCTTGCAATATATTTTCCGAGAGGAATGGCCAGCAAAAGCGTGACCACAAACATGGCAATTATGCCCAGTATTTCAGTGTTCATAATATTTAGAATTTTTCAGGTTTAAGTAATACATACACGAGGTATCCGAAAACCAATAGCGATAAAATGAATAGGATTATCATAGTTTTATATTTTTTCAAAAAAGTGAATTGATTTGTAGCATACCCCAAACAAGGCTGTACCTAGAATAATTAAAATGAGCGTTACCATCGTTTTTTAAAATTTAGTTATGATAGTGATATGCCAATGTTTATGCCGTTTTAATCGTAATTTTAATAAGTGGTTGATAGAGAGTGAGTTATTGTTGATGTGATAGAAGAGAGATATAAAAAAAGCCTATCAAAATGATAAGCTTTTCTCAAAATGGATGGTGGTAAAATATTTAGTTATGAAATGAAACCTAATTGAGGAAGTTGTTTCTTACAACCCATACTCCTCAATCTTCCGATAAAGTGTAGCAATGCCAATCTCCAATAAACGCGCTGTTTCGGCCTTATTGCCTTTGGTGTAGTTGAGTACTTTTTGTATATGCAGTTTTTCTACGCTTGCCATTGAGAAAGCAGAAAGAGTACCTTTAGTTTGTTGTCGTGGTTGCTGAATATCGAATGGTAGTAAATCAGTAGTCAGCGTATCAGAATCGGCCAGAATAACGGCTCTTTCAACTATGTTTTTTAGCTCACGGATATTGCCGACCCATTCATAACTCTCTAATTTTTCCAGACACTCATTTTCTATTTTCTCAACACGTTTATTGGTTTTTGCCGAAGATTGTTGTATGAAATAGTGGGTCAACGGCTCAATATCCTTTGTTCGTTCACGTAGAGGTGGTAAATGAATCTCAAATACGTTTAAACGAAAATAGAGGTCAGAGCGAAAGCGGTTGGCTTCATACTCCTGTTTCAAATCCCGATTGGTCGCGGCTATCAGCCTGAAATTCGATTTTGTGGGTTTGGTATCTCCCAGCTTAATAAATTCACTCGTCTCTAATACCCTTAATAATTTAGCCTGTAATTCTAAAGGCAGTTCTCCGATTTCATCCAGTAGAAGGGTACCTCCATTGGCTTCTTCAATCAGCCCCTTTTTATCTCTGATGGCTCCGGTAAATGCTCCCTGTTTATGACCGAACAATTCACTTTCGAGAATATCCTTGCTGAATGTACTGCAATTGAGGGTTACAAAGCTCTTTCCTGCTCTCGAACTTGCCTGATGGATTCCCTGTGCAAATACCTCTTTTCCCGTGCCAGTTTCACCTGTCAGTAAAACAGTAGTATCAATAGGTGCTACTTTTCTGGCTAAGTCTATGGCCTGTTGTATAGCCTTTGATTTACCAATAATGGCATCAAAAGAAAACTTTTCGCCTACACGTTTTTCAAGGTCATTGACTTTCTTCTGTAATTGTACTTTTTCAATAGCCCGGTGCAGCAGGGGAATAATCTTCTCATTATCATCGCCTTTTACAATATAATCAAAAGCACCATTTTTCATAGCCTGTACACCATCAATGATGTTGCCATAGGCTGTCAGTAAAATTACCTCTACAAACGGATGAGCTGACTTAATTTTAGGCAGTAAATCAACGCCATTGCCGTCAGGTAGTTTCACATCACACAACACTACATCAATATTATGCTGTTCTAATTTTTTCAGACCAGACCTGCAATCCCCTGCCTCAACTACTTCAAACCCTTCTGACTGTAAAATGCGGGCCAGCAAGGTTCTTAGTTTTTCTTCGTCATCTATAATTAATACCGTCCTCATTCTTTCTTACTTAATTACTAGCTGTTTAAATTTTCTTATCTGTTAGCGGCCCAAAAAACAGCATTTTTGAACAAAGCCGCATAAGACTCGTTGTCAAATAATTCGGGCGAATGCCCCATGAATATATAAACGTTCCGGGCTTTCATTTTTTCATTCGTCCATACAACTGGATGGTCACCCATTTTTATTCTGGTGTCAGGTACATATGAATTTTCGTTTACGCTTGCGAGTACACGCACATGCGGCCTTGGGCTTTTATTGTAAGTATACCATTCCTCTTTTTGTATGTTAAAAAGTGATGGAACCCCTTTCATAACCGGATGTTGCTTTTCTTCAATAATCACATCTGCGGCCACAAATGTAGCAATGTAGTTGGTATATCGTATGCCACCCATAAAATCAGAAAACCATTGCCACATCGGGAAACCATCAAATTCGCCCAATAAAGTTGCATGATGAAAGCCAATCCAGCCCCCTTTGCCCTGTTCAATATATTTGATGAATGCGGCGACGGCTTTTTCCTTCCATCCATAGGGTGGGTAATCTAATTGTATAAAAAGCTGGTACCGGCTTAGATAATCCTCATCAATTTCATCGGTATTACTTATATAATCAATGGCAAAGCTACTGTCGGCAGCCAGTTGATTGAGCCAGACTTTTGCCCTCGTCGAATACTGAATATGATGACCTCCGTTTTCTGCAATCGCCAGTACTTTAAATCTGGGTTGGGCCTTACCAGTGAGACATACAAAAATAAAAAAGGAAGATATGATTATTGTTTTCATTTATTTTCTTGGTTAGCTCCAGCCCATAGAATTGCATTTCTCACAAGCACCTTATAGCTTTTATCGTCGCAAAGCGAAGCATCATGCCCGATACCAATATAAATTGTATGCGGATACTTTTCATTACACCAGATAATCGGGTGGTCTCCCATCGGCTTTTTTTGAGTATAAGTTGACTCATCAGCCACAGCCAGCACTCTAACATTATCTCTTGGACTTTTATTAAACTCATACCATTCGTCATACACTTCAATTTGCTTTGGAAGATGCTTCGTTGCAGGGTGTTTCATGTCTTCTATGATAAATGTACCTTTCTGGAATTTAGGGTGTGGTGAATAGGCTATGCCACCCATAAAATCTTCAAACCATTGCCAGTATACTCTGTTCGGCGACTTAAACATGTCTCCTGTTAGTCCGGCGGCATGAATACCGACCCATCCTCCGCCATTTTCAATATATTGCTGTAAGGCAGCCTGTTGACCATAAGACATATCAAAAGGAGCCAAGTGCAACTGTATAAATACTTTATATTGCATCAGATTGATTTCATTTACAACGCTCGTATCATCTGTAAACTCGAGGTCAAAATTATTTTCTGAGGCCATCTTTTCAAAGAATGGCCTGGCGGCTGCAATCATTTTCAGGTGGTCTTTCGCCCGAGAAGCAACTACCAACGCTTTAAATCTGGGCTTATGACGAAAGGATAAAAAGGTAGTAAAAACGGCACTTGTCAATACTACAAAACAACATAAAGTTAACAGACGTTTCATAGGTTTTTTGTTTAAAACTAGCTATTTTATAAAGCCAGACATGGCTATAACAGTAATTTTTTAAGGAATTATTAATTATATAGCAAAAGGAATAGTCCCTGAAAATGATTAACTTCGCTTTTACCCACCAAAGATAAAACTTATGCGAAAAGAAAAAGAAAATGTTTTCCTCCGATTACCTAAAATTATTTTAAATGCCCTACTAAATCTACTCAAAGACGAAGATGAAAAATTTGCGGACCGCTCCAAATACCAGATGGCCAAGGAGGTCAGGGAAGTAAAGGTCACAATCAAGCGACTTTTTAAGGACTTCTTTCTAATAACCATTGGCGTGATCTCTGCCGGTTTTGGATTAGATGGTTTTCTTTTACCCAACGATTTTATAGATGGCGGGGCTACCGGAATTTCCCTGCTAATTACTGCCGTTACTGATTATCCACTCTCATTGATGCTTGTCATCATCAACATACCATTTATTATTATAGGACTGACGGTAGTCGGTAAAGAGTTTGCCATTAAAACGGCTTTAGGCATTTTAGCACTGTCGTTATCAGTAGCCTTTATACCATACCCTGAAATTACACATGATAAATTGCTTACTTCAGTATTCGGCGGGTTCTTCCTGGGTCTGGGTATTGGTATGGCCATGAGAGGCGGCGGTGTAATTGATGGTACTGAGGTACTTGCCATTACCCTTAGCCGTAGAATGGGGTTGACTATCGGTGATGTGATTTTGCTGATAAACGTTATTATATTTTCAGTGGCTGCCTATGTTTTATCTTTGGAAACAGCATTATACTCTATGCTCACATACTTATCAGCATCAAAAACAGTTGATTTCGTGATTGAGGGGATTGAAGAGTATACAGGGGTTACCATTGTATCTTTAAAGCCCATGGAAATAAAAAAGATGATTATAGAAGAAATGGGGCGTGGGGTTACTGTTTATAAAGGAGAAAGGGGGTTTGGAAAAACGGGATATACGGAAGGCGAAGTGAAAATTGTTTATACCGTAATCACCCGTTTGGAGGTCAGTAAGCTTAATCTTGAAATTGAAAAAATAGATCCTAATGCCTTCGTAATCATGACCAGTATCAAGGATACTAAAGGAGGCATGATTAAAAAACGCTCTGTGCCGCATTAAAGGGAAAATTGACTCAATATATTTTGTAATTTTGTGCCTGATATATATCAGGCACTTATTTTTTATACTAATGGCACTTATATTACCTGTAAAAGGAGTAAGCCCCACCATGGGCGACAATTGCTGGTTTGCACCCAATGCTACAATAGTGGGTGATGTTATCATGGGAAAAGACTGTACAATCTGGTTTAATGCGGTAGTGCGTGGAGATGTAAATTCAATTATCATAGGCGACAGAGTAAATATACAGGATGGCGCAGTAATACATTGTACTTATCAGAAAACCAAAACAACCATTGGTAATAATGTAAGTATAGCGCACAATGCTATTGTACATGGCTGCACCATAGAAGACAAAGTACTGATTGGAATGGGTGCTATTATTATGGATGGTGCCGTAATTGGCACAGGTTCTATCATTGCTGCCGGGGCGATTATAACACAAAATACTGTTGTCCCTCCCAACTCTATATATGCCGGAAATCCGGCTAAATTTCTGAAAGCGGTGACTCCTGAGCTTGAAGAAGTATTCATGCGCACTGCAAACAATTATGTTATGTATTCAGAGTGGTTTAAAGTGTCAGATTGACAGGATTATGCCGTCACTTTCACTAAATTCAGTAAATATGCATTTTTTGACTTAAACTGATACAAAAAGATTGAAATAGCATAAAAACACCTGCTTTTATCCTGTTTTTCTATAAAAACGCTATATTTGCGGTTTAAAAAAAGCTCAAATTGTGGAGTACGCAAGTTTAGGAGATGACATATTAGTAAAACTAATGAGTTTGGGTGACAAGGAGGCTTTTGGAGAAATTTACCGCCGATACTGGCGTAAATTATTCCAGAGAGCTCAGCGAAAAATCTATGCAAAAGAGATTGTTGAAGAACTCGTACAAGACCTCTTTGTAACACTTTGGGAAAAGCGTGCTACCCAAAAAATACAAACCCTGGAGCCATATCTTTTTACAGCCCTCAAATACCAGATTATTACCCATATCAAGAAACAGGTGCTTGAAGAAAAGTTCGTTGCCTATACAAGTACAGAAAGCGATGAAGAAGAGAATAGCCTTGAAGAAAAAATCGCCTTCGACGATCTGACTCAATCTATTGAACAAGCTATTGAACAATTGCCTGAAAAAACACAACACATCTTCCGGCTTAACCGCCTAGAAGGCAAAAGCACCAAAGAAATTGTAGAAATTCTTAACATTCCTGAGCGAACGGTCGAGTACCATATTTCTCAATCCCTCCGATTTATGCGGGAGCATCTGAAAGAGTTTCTGACTTGGAGTTTTTTGATATTTTTGAAATAGGGTTTAACTGGTGAAAGAAGAACAAAGTAAACCATGTAATAATAAATGTTTTTTAAGCATTTCTGCAAGCCAATCCCAGATTTGTTAATTCTGGTGTAAATACTCTCAAAAATCATACAATACACACTTCACTAATCTAATGAAGACCATATGAGAAACCGAAACTCAATGGGCTCGTTTTCTGATTCACTAACTATTTTTGGCTATAACAGATTAGCTTTATCTGTTTTTTAGAGAGCTTTCTCATTTCTTCCAATTTAAAGGGACATTCAGGCAAATTCTAAACTTTTTAAATTGCTTGTTTAACTTATACTTACCTCATAAATTCAAAAGATAAACAAGCTGAAAAATTATGAAATTTCCTGTTATTTTGCCTAAACATTTGAGTTAGATTGGCGTTATCGTAGTTACTTACTATGACAGACAGCATATAACCTAACTTAATAAAATGTACAACTTACAAAACACTGCCGAGACTCCCATAAGGATTCTTTTGGTAGATGATGATGACGATGATGTATTCCTGTTTTCAGAAGCTCTCAGGAGTATTCCTCTTCCAACGGAAATGATTATTGCAGAGAATGGACTTGTTGCACTAAAGATTCTACAGAATACAAGCAATTTCCTTCCTGACTTAATTTTTCTTGATTTACACATGCCTGTAATGAGAGGCATAGAATTATTAAAAATTCTAAAAGCACATGACCTATATCACCCAATTCCCTGCATAGTTCTGACAGGTTTAGAAAGTAAGTCTTATATTGATGAAGCATATGATTTAAAAGCAAACCTGTTTGTAATTAAACCTATTGATCATAACAAACTGGTGAAGATATTAGAGCAGGTTTTAGGCCTGAACTGGAATGATTACTTCTCTCCAAAATCCGAAGCATTTTTGTTTGCTTAATAGAGTTTATCCTGATATTCGGGAGAATTCTCTGTGGTGGCGGTGCCATTAATTAACCTTCCCTTTGCACCTGCGACGAAAATATCAATTATTAAATGCTGATTGACTTGAGGAGAGCTTAAAACAAACTGTTCCGAAAATTATTTGGTTCATATTCTTCGAGGTCACCTCTATAATTCCCTTTACCAATTCATAATTCTTATTGCATTTTTTAAAGAACTTTTTATAAAAAGTTGCTTTTTGTTGTATTATTTGTAGAATTTACAAAACTATTTGCGGTTTATGGCGGCAATAAAAGACATAGTATAATAAAGACAAGAAACGATACGCTATCCGATGAAGAGCCGTAAAGCATTTGGGAAACTTCTCCAGAAGTACTTAGAAGGAAATTGTACTGAGTCTGAAAAGCATTTGGTTGAGCAGTGGTACGAACTGATTGACGAAGCGCCCAGACAAAATTATACCGAAAGTGAATGGGAAGAACTTGAATATAAATTATGGCAGAGAATTGAAGAAGAATCGTTCGAGCCTTCCGATGCTTCTCCGGAAACATTAAATAATTCCGGATTCTGGCATACATATCGGGTGGGTATTGCTGCTTCAATAACCTTAATTTTAGGTTTTGGCACGTGGTGGTACCTGAAGAATCAAGACAGCCAATCCACTATTGCATCCACACAACAATTAAAGAGTGAAATTACGCTTAAGGATAACACCTCCGCTAAACCGATTAAAATAAATCTGGAAGATGGAAGTACCGTAACACTAAGTCCACACAGCCAACTTCAGTATCCCAATCATTTTGCTGCGAATAAACGGGAAGTACAACTCACAGGGGAAGCCCTTTTTGAAGTGAGTAAAAATCCCGAAAAACCCTTTTATGTGATTACAGATAAACTAGTCACCAAAGTATTAGGAACCAGTTTTTATGTACGAACAGTAGAAGCCACCAAAAAAATAGAAGTAGAAGTATTATCAGGTAAGGTTTCGGTTTATGAAAAAGAAAAAGTCAACAATGTTAACCCCGGAGTAGTGCTCACGCCCAATCATAAGGTTACTTTTTTTGCAAACGAAAAGCATTTTATTACAGGATTGGTTGAAAAACCATTACCTCAGATAAAGACCATTTCGAGTAAACCTGAAACCTTTGAATTTGATGATGTACCCATCGGAGATGTTTTGAATAAGTTAGAGAGAGTATATGGAATTGATATTGAACTGGAAAACGAGAAGCTAAGTTCTTGTCCACTAACGGCTGATATTACCCAACAACCTCTTTATACCAAGTTAGATATAATATGTGCAACCATTAACGGCAAATATGAAGTAAAAGGAACAACGATTCTGATTACGGGAAAAGGATGTGAGTAAGCAATAGCCGGAATTCAATAAAACAGCATCTATTCAACCTTTATAAAATAACCATCTGTTTTACCTTCAGGAGTATGTTTGACTATCCGTAGCTTAAGGCTATTGGTTAAAGGCATACTCCTTATTTAAACGAGCATCTATTTAACCCAAACAAATAATTTAAAACAAAACAAACCAGGCTTCTATTTAACGCTAACCCAATTGTATGTACTATGATTAAAAAATAAGCAGGCTATTACTGAAAAATAAAAAAAGCCGACAATGGTACCAGCATTGTCAGCTCTACTACCCTGAAAATGTTTTCGCTGTGAGTGAAAATCAGGGATTCTTTTGTCAAATTCTTACCTCTAACAAAATTGTTCTAAATGTATGAAAAAAAGATTACAAACAAGTAAAATCTTGCTACTTGCTATGAAAATTTCTGCTGTTCAGCTTGTATTGGCAATGATTTTCGCTACTGTTTCGTACGCTTATGATTCAAAAGCCCAGGAGTTTTTGAATAAGTCCGTTTCATTTAAAGCCGAAAATCAAAGCCTACGGTTGGTTTTGAATATGATTGAAGAGCAGACAGATGTAAAATTTGTGTATAGCTCAAAAGCCATTCATGCCGACCGCAAAGTAAACTATACAGTCTCTGAACGAAAACTATCTGATGTATTAGAGTCTTTACTGAAACCAATGCAGGTAAATTACCGGGTCATTGGCGGGCAGATTATACTTAATGCTGAAAGCAAACAAGCGCTTTTAGAGAATGTTGAAGCTCCTCAGATGATTGAGAGCGAAAAGATGGCGATGATAATTGACCAGCCGGTAAAAGGAAAAGTAACCGA
>CALRLN020000171.1:0-9983 GCA_943368675.1 Chitinophaga pinensis
GTAAGTACAATTTATATGTAGTAAAGGAAGGAGAACTGACAGGCAAGCCTATTGATAATAAAGTCGATAAAATACCTGCTACTCTTGCCCCGGTTGAATGGAAAGAGGGTAGAAATATTGTTCAGAATAATCTTAATAAACAGAATATATTAGGCAGGATTCAGACAAGCAGTCTGAAAACATTAAAATACAATCCGAAATTCAAATTAGATTATCTGGGCAGCTCAGGTGTTGGAATGTCTACAAGCCGTTGGGGGACAGGTCTTGGTGGAGGTATTGTGGGTTTGGCGAGTGATATGCTCAACAATAATCAGGTATCGGGTGTATTGGCATTGAATGGCGAAATTCAGGATTTTGGAGGTCAATTTGCCTATCTGAATCAGAAAAAACCATTGCAATGGGGAGCCAGTTTTTCACGTATTCCATACCGTTTTTCCGATTATCAGCTTACCAATAAATATATTACAGATCCTGCCGTAAAAGCAAACCTGGGTATTCCGGCTACTGACTCATTAATTCAGTCGAGTTATAATCTCTATCGGTTATTTATCAACGAAGTAGGGCTTTTTGCTTTTTATCCGATTAGTATGGCAAATCGTATTGAGGTAGGAGGAAGTGCCAACTGGTATAGTTATAGCGGGCGGGTTTACAGTGATTATTATGGAGCTAATGAATCAACGGGAAGCTATTATCGTGGCAGCGAAACGCCGCGTCGGATTCCACAGGCAGAATTATTGGAGAAAGGGTTCAAGCCTTTTAATCTTCAGCAATTATATGTAGCTTATGTGGGTGATAACACTACTTTTGGAACAACCGCCCCCTTGAACGGCTATCGTTATCGTTTTGAGTTTGCCAGATATTTTGGCGATATTGCCCATAACAGTATTACAGCCGACTATAGAAGATATAAATACCTGAAGCCTGTTACAATAGCGGCAAGATTATACTATTATGGCCGGTTAGGCACTAAAAATATTGAAGATTATAATAGATTGTATCCGATGTTTCTGGGGTACCCCTGGTATATGCATGGGTTCTGGGGCAAAGCTTTAGGAAATCAGACTTCTACTTTGGCTTTAAGCGAGGAGCAACTGAAAGGGTCACAAATGGGGCTGACTAATTTTGAAGTCAGATTACCTTTTACAGGTCCTAAGAAATTAGCTCTGATTGATTTTTCTTATGTACCGACAGATTTGAATTTCTTTTTTGATATGGGTATGGCATGGGACGATACACGTTCGCCGGGTAAAACCTATGAATACATTTTTAGTGATGGTGAAAAGCAACGATTAGCTTTAAAACCTATTATAAGTACAGGTTTCAGCTTGCGTATAAATGCGCTGGGATATTTGATATTAGAGCCTTATTTGGCGTTCCCGATTTATAACGGGAAAGTGCAAAGAGCCGTTACAGGAATTAATTTTATGATTCCGGGATGGTAATGTTTGTAGTTTAGGATAAAATTTGCATTTTTGTATGTCGTAAAAAAATAACGGTTATTTTTAGACTTTTGCGGGGATGTAGCTCAGTTGGCTAGAGCGTTTGACTGGCAGTCAAAAGGTCGTGGGTTCGAGTCCCATCTTCTCCACAATGATAAAATTTTCCTGCCGTTTGAGCAGGAAAATTTTTCTCACCCAAACTTCTTGCGCTGTCCTTTCGATGTTCTACACGAATGTGTTTTTTGACTGAAAAAAAATAATACATCATATGTTTTTTTGTCAACCAACTTTTTAATTATCATGAGTACAGAAGAAAAGGCCAAAAAGAGTCGCGAGTATCAAAGGGAATACCATAAAAAATACCGTGAGAAACATCGTGACACCCTGAATCAAAGATCTAAGGAGTATGCGCTTAACCATCGCGAAGAGTTAAGAGAAAAATCTAAAGAGTATCGTCAACTGAACAAAGAAAGATTAGCTGCTTATGAAGCTGCCCGTTGGCCAAAAAGAAAGGAACAGCGCAGACTGAAGCGTGAATTGCTGAAACAGCAAAAATTAAATGCTTTAGCAGCTCAAGAAACAACCGAAACGTCAACCAACTAAGACATGAGAAATCATCTACTTTTATTGTTAAGTACTGTAAATTGTTAGATATAAAGTCAGCAATTTGTCTTAAAATTAAGAGTGAAGATGCTATCAGTCTACTGATAAACTTTCGGCAAACAGAGACTTCTTTTGAATCTTGTCGTGTACTGAATGTGGTGTTATCTTAATTGAACCATTTGGATTTGTATTAGCTTATGCTCTCTACGGTTTAAGCCTGTCTAACTATGAACTCATAGCTAGACAGGCTTTTTATTTAGATTCGTGAATTAAATAAGGCTATAAATCGCATTTATGTTAATTGTAGTCCTCCTTCTTCCTTATACTCCTCCACCTGCTCCAGTATTTCCATTGATTTCATCAGTGGAACCCATTCTTTGCCTTTAAAAATCAGACGGAACCACTTTTTGTCCCGGTTTTCGTATTTAATATTGAGAAACATCCAGATGGCTAAATACGTAAATGCAGTTGTGAGCGGAATTTGTATAATATACCACAATGTACCACCATTTTCCCACGCTGCCTCAGTCCAGTAAAAAGTGTTCCATACCGGAAACTGTAGAAAAAGAAGCCTGGTTATCCAGATAGTTGATGATTTCAGGGTAGCTATTTTTTCCTGTGTTGCCAGTACAGAGTCGCTTATATCTACTCTATTAATCAGAATAAGCTGATAGATATAGACCCCGATAGCGATTTTGGTAAGTAAAATCTGAATAATAGCTGAAATTAAGAAAAATGAAATACCGGCTTTAAAGGCAGCAAAAATCAGAATATCAACAAAAACCACCCATAGAATGCCTAGAATTATGGTAAATATCTTAATGGGTTTCATTGAAACCAGCTGTGAATAAAGCTTTATTTTAGTAATGTCTTCCGCATTCTTTTTATTAAGTGAGAGGTTTTCTTCCAACTTCTTGTCGTATGATTTCCAGAGATTAATGATTTCAATATCTTCCATTGTTTTAGTTTTTAGCATTTGAAAATTTTTGTTTGAGAATGGCCTTGATACGCCCGATTTTAGTTGCTACGTTTGTTTCTGAAATCCCGATGATTTCTGCTATTTCCTTATAGCTTTTTTCTTCCAGATAGAGTAGCATCAAGGCCTTATCGAGTTCTTTTAATTCGGCAATGAATCGTTGCAGAATACTGATATTTTCTGCGGTTTCGTCTGTAGGAGAGTTATCAGTATAATTCAGAATACTATCATCTATAGGGCTTGCTATATATTTCCGACGACTTTCTTTACGGTAAAACGAGATGGCAACATTAAGCGCAATCTGATAAATCCATGTTGAGTATCTGAATTGTTCATTGTATTTATCAAACGATTTCCATAGCTGAATCATAATCTCCTGCACAAGGTCATTTCTGTCTTCTGCATCTTTGCAGTAAGCATTGGCTACCTTATATATAATACCTTTATGTGCTTGTAGCACTTGCAGAAATTTCTCTGATTTTAAATCAGGTGTCATGGTTCGCTGGCTGTTTTATCATTCTTTAACTCAATGATAGTTTCAGTTCTCATCAGCTTTTGTTGATGATGGCTATAATAGTAGTTTTTGGTGATAGTAATATGCCCCCTGAGCGTCATAATAGTAATGAAGAACAATGTCCATGCAATTAATCGTAATTTTTTGTATGTCATCTGAATGAATGATTGTTTTCTCAATTATTCGCTGCTATGATGGAAAAATCACACCTAAAACAAAATATTTTAAAGAAGCAACGCTTAAAGTTTCCATAGGGGGTGGAAAGAAACAGATTGCCATTTAGTGGTATAACTACATTTGCGATAAAAATCAGGCTTTTGTACTAAAAATTCTTTGGATAATTAATAACTTTGACAAAAAGCGTATGTATAAAATTCTGAAATGAAAACTCCTGCAAATTTTCAACATCACATCAGGCCTTTATTAATAAACCAACATCTATCCTCAATCAAGATGAACAAAAAAAATCTTTTACTTCTTATCTTTTTTCTAAGCATTACAAACTTTGTATTTGGTCAGACAAATACAACATTTACTTCTGAAAAACTATATGCGGGCTTCAATAATCCCTGGGGTATGACCTGGCTGCCAGATGGACGCTTGTTAGTAACCGAAAGAGCCGGAGACATATTAGTGTTTAAAAATGATAAGTATACAGGAGAGAAACTTTCGGGTGTGCCAGAAGTACTAAGTAAAGGACAAGGTGGCCTTTTGGATATTCAGATAGACCCTGATTATAAGAAAAACGGCTGGATTTATATTTCTTATGCTAAGCCAATGGAAGACGGGGCATCTACGGCTGTTACGCGATTCAAGCTGAAAGGCAACCAGTTAACCGAGAAAAAAGATATATTTATCGCCAGACCAGCTATAAAAGCCGATTTCCATTTCGGAAGCCGCATAGTATTTGATAAAGCCGGATACCTCTACGTAAGCGTCGGCGAAAGAGGAACGCAGCCCAAAGTACAGCAATTAGACAACGACCACGGCAAAATCCACCGGATTTATCCTGACGGTCGTATTCCTACTGATAACCCTTTTGTAGGTCAGGCAGGTGCAAGTGCTTCTATCTGGACCCTCGGGCACCGAAATCCACAAGGAATGGTGTATGATGCAGCCACCGACAGAATCTGGGCTGTAGAACATGGCCCAAAAGGTGGTGATGAACTGAATCTGATTCAGAAAGGTAAAAACTACGGCTGGCCTAAGACTTCTTACGGAATCAACTACGATGGTACTATACTGACAGAGTTTAAAGAAATGGGGGGCGTAGAAAACCCGGTGCGATACTGGGTACCATCAATCGGCCCATGCGGAATGGCAATTGTTACCAGCAATAAATACCCTGACTGGAAAGGAAATCTATTGGTGGGTGCATTGGCTTTCCGGCATTTGGCACGAGTACAGATGGATGGAACAAACTATATCACAGAAGAAAAATTATTGCAGGATATAGGCCGGGTACGGCACGTAGCACAAAGTCCGGATGGATTTATTTATGTGCTAACAGAGAGCCCCGGTTTATTGTTAAAATTGGTGCCGAAGAAGTAAGACCTCACCCCAATCCCTCAAGAAGAGTAGAGGTGAATTCAGCTCTCATAAAAATGATACCCTATGAAATCTTTATTATTCTATTCAATCATTATCAGCATTTGTCTGATGAGTTTTATACCTCAATCTACTGTAAAATCTGTCAGGCTTTTTGATGGTAAAACCTTTAAGGGCTGGCAGGGAGACACCATTAACACCTGGCATATCGAAAATGGTATGCTGACAGGCGGCTCGACTGAAAAGACTGTGCCGCATAACGACTTCATAGTTACTACCAGAACCTATGCCAATTTTATTATGAAATTGAAAGTGAAGCTGACAGGTAGCGAAGGCTTTATCAATTCGGGTATTCAGTTTCGCAGCAAGCGTCTGGTGAATCCGCCTTATGAAATGGAAGGGTACCAGGCTGACTGGGGAGAGGGTTTTTGGGCAAGTTTGTATGATGAGTCCCGTAGAAACAAAACGCTGATAAAGCCAGATTCTGTACAGATACTGAAATGGATAAAAATCAACGACTGGAACGATTATGAGATCCGGGCAGAGAAACGACATATCCGCCTGTATATCAATGGCAACCAGACAGTTGACTACACCGAACCTGATGCGAGCATCCCTCAGTCGGGGCTTATAGGTTTCCAGATTCATGGCGGAGGAAAGGCGAAGGTGTACTTTAAAGATATGTTTCTGGAGGAACTACCGGACTAATAGTTCAAGATATTTATTCAACTATAATAAACCTATCTATTCAAACAATTTTCGACCTGTTCTATTTCTATGAAAAAATCCCGTTTGTTCTTATCAGTACTGATAATTGTGTTGGCCATATCAGGTGTGTATGCCCAGCAGGATACCGAAAAAGTTGATTTTGATTACAAATTAGACGCTAGTATGCTTGGTTATTTTGCCAAAAATGGTGCCCGTAACCCTACATTGAAAGCCTCTAAGGGTAGTACTGTACGCATTACTATTGTAAACACCGAATTGATGACACACGACATTGCCCTGGAAAAGCTGGCTTTGAAAAGTAAAGCTGTCAATGAAAAAGGGCAAAGTGCGAGCATTACCTTCAAAGCCGAAAAAAGTGATACCTATTATTGTACAGTGCCGGGACACCGTGCAGCGGGAATGGTAGGTAAATTTGAAGTAGTAGACGGCCCGGTTACAGAAGCTGTAGTTGCCGGGAAACTTCCGACGAAAGACGGTCAGCCGCTCAACCTGAATTTTGAGACGGGTACATTAAAAGACTGGACTGCCACTGGTACTGCTTTTGCTAATCCGCTTTATAGTACCGACCCATCGCCTGTGCATGAAAAAGAAATGACCATTGGCTTTGAAGGTAAGCACTTTTTAAGCAGTGGTGGCACTTCTAACTATCAGCTGATAGGTACTTTAACCTCTGTGCCATTCAAGGTAACACAACCCTATGCGGCTTTCAGGGTGTCTGGTGGCGCTTTGCAGGATACCCGTGTAGAGATTGTTCAGGCTGATACAAAAAAGGTGATTTTCCATTCAACAGGGCAGGGGCGTGCTACACTACAACCCGTGGTAGTTGATTTGAAAGCGTATCTGAATAAGAATATCTTTATCCGGATTATTGACAACGAAACCGGGATTTCGCAAATACCTTATATTCCGAACGATAAATGGGCGCATATCAACTTTGATAATTTTATGTTTTATCCGAGCCGTCCGAATTTTCCGAACGAGTTAAAGCAAAAAGATATTATCATTCTACCGCCGCTTGATCCTGTATTGAATGCTGGTCTTTCTGGATTAGAAGCAGCTAAGGCGATGACTTTACCAAAAGGGTTCAGGATTAATCTCGCAGCGGCAGAACCTGATATTATTCGTCCTATTTGCTTTTCAATTGACTGGAAAGGCAGATTATGGGTAGTGGAAGGCCATACCTATCCGGTGCCTGCACCTGAAGGGCAGGGAAGAGACCGGATTCTGATTTTTGAAGACACCAACGGCGACGGTACGCTCGACAGCAGAAAGGTTTTTATGGAAAACCTGAACCTTGTAAGCGGAATAGAGTTAGGCATGGGTGGCGTATGGTTAGGTGCCGCTCCTTACCTGATGTTTGTGCCGCTTGATGCTGCCAATGATAAGCCCGCCGGCCCTGCACAGATACTCCTGGATGGTTGGGGAACACAGGATACTCACGAAGTACTGAATAGTTTCCGTTGGGGGCCAGACGGCTGGCTATATGGAACACATGGGGTATTTACCCATTCAAAAGTAGGTAAGCCGGGTACACCAGACGACCAACGAGCTAAAATCAATGGAGGCGTGTGGAGATTCCATCCTACAACACACGAGTTTGAAGTATTTGCCGAAGGATCAAGTAATCCATGGGGATTAGATTTCAATGATTATGGACACCCTTTTATCACAGCTTGTGTGATTCCTCACATGTATCATACGGTTCAGGGCGGACGATTCTTCCGCCAGGCAGGTAAGCACTTCAATCCGTATATCTATGATGATATTACAACCATTGCTGACCATCGTCACTGGTTGGGTGAGAGAGGCCCCCACGCTGGTAACTTCAGATCCGGTGCTGCCGGGGGAGGTCATGCTCACTCGGGTGCCATGTTGTATTTAGGTGGTAGCTGGCCACAGGAATACCGGAATAAAATCTTTATGAATAATATTAACGGTGCCAGAATGAATGTTGACCAACTGACAAGGGCAGGCTCGGGTTATGTGGCGTCACACAACAAGGATTTCATTATTATGAATGATTCATGGTCGCAGTGGTTGAATTTCAAGTATGACCCAAGCGGTTCGGTATTTGCCATTGATTGGTATGATAAAAACCAATGCCACAGCCCAAACCCAGACGTGCATAACAAAACGATGGGGCGTATTTTCAAGATTACGCACGAGAATGATAAATGGGTAAAGGCAGATTTGTCAAAATCTACCGAAATGGAATTGGTGAATTATCAGTTGCATAATAATGAATGGTTTGTAAGACAGGCAAGGGCTATTCTGCAAGAACGTGGCGCAAGCCCGCAAGCGCATGAAGCATTGAAGGAGATACTGGCTAAAAATCCTGACGTAACCCGCAAATTAAGAGCATTGTGGACATTGCATGTAACAAAAGGATTGACCGAAAAAGATTTACAGGTTTTATTATCAAACCCCAGCGAGTATCTCAGAAGTTGGGCTATTCAGCTATTGGCTGAGGGAAAAAGTGTTTCGGCGGAAACCTTGAAACGTTTTGGAACAATGGCTAAAACTGATGCATCGGCTTTAGTAAGACTATATCTGGCTTCTGCCATGCAACGCATTGATCCAAGCCAGCGCTGGGAGGTAGTAGAAGCATTATCTCAGAAAGCAATAGATAAAGCAGACCATAACCTGCCTGTGATGGTTTGGATTGCAGCAGAGCCATTGGCTACATTAGATGCTAAACGTTTTGTGCAAATGGGAGAGAAAGCAAAATTGCCTAAATTCCTGAATTATACTATTCAACGTACAGGTTCTTTAAATACTACAGAAGCAAAAGATATACTGAGAGATCTGGATGTGCGCCTGGGCAAGGTGCCTACAAAAGAAAATCAGGACAGACAGGCATTAATTGCAAAGGTATTGGCCCCTGTACCTGCGCAGGATGCTCACGCCGGGCATGAGGCAGCGAGCCATTGATGCTATATGCGGCCTTCGACTACTCCGGTACAGGGCTGAGGCGCATCGAAAGAGGCCTCACAATTTTATATTTGTTATACTCAAGTTAGGGACTGTCAAATCGGTGTGAGCGAAGTCGAAGGCCCCGATTGAGCGAAAAAATGGCATTCAGAAACAACAATTGAATCAAAAACGAAATAACATGAACAAAAATATAAAACTAACAACGATACTAATAGGAAGCCTCTGTGTCAATATTGCTTCAGCCCAGACCTCACCCGGTTGGAAGAAAACTACCCTCACCAGAGATTTTATCTCGGAAGGAGTAGCAGTGGCTGATTTGAATAAGGATGGTAAGATGGATATTGTGGCAGGGTATTATTGGTTTGAAGCCCCAAACTGGACACGCCATGAGATGGCTCCCTCGCGAACCTTCGACCCTCGCAAAGAGTATAGCGAATCGTTTCTGAATCTGGGGATGGATGTAAATCTGGACGGTTGGGACGATGTGGTTATTATTGATTTTCCGGGTAAGGTCGGTTTCTGGTTCGAGAATCCTAAGAACAAGCCCGGACAGTGGGCTAAGCATATTATTGATGAATCGGTAGGCATTTCAAACGAATCACCTGGTTTTATTGATATTGATGGCGATGGCCGGTTGGATATTCTTTGTGGCGATAAAAACAAAAAGCAGATTGTATGGTTACAAGCCCCAACAAAAAAAGGCGACACCTCATGGAAACGTCATAATATTACCGGTGAAAATGTGGCCGGAACAGAGATATTTTCTCACGGTATCGGCTTTGGCGACATTGATAAAGATGGTATTAAAGATGTAGTAGTGCGGGAAGGCTGGTATAAGGGTACAAAAAACAATAAGGCTGGAAACTGGGAGTTTCATCCGGCTAATTTGGGAGAGCCTTGTTCTCACATGCAGGTATTGGATGTAAACGGCGATGGCAGGAATGATGTAGTCAGTGCTTCGGCTCATGCATTGGGTATCTGGTATCATGAGCAGGTAGAAAAAGACGGGAAAATAGATTTCATGACTCATACCATGAGCAAAACTACTGCACAGACGCACTCGTCTATTATGGCTGATTTGAATGGAGACGGCAAAAAAGAGTATATAACTGGAAAGAGATTTCTGGCCCACCATGGCCGTGACCCGGGTGATGCCGATGCGGCTTATCTGCTATACTTTGAATTTACTCCGGGTAAGGCCCCTTACTATACAGAACACGTAATAGACAATGATTCAGGT
>CALRLN020000172.1:0-9921 GCA_943368675.1 Chitinophaga pinensis
TTGTCTGCACCACCATTTAGGGTAACCCCTTTATCCAGACTGATTCTGTTTAAAGAATATTCAGTAGTCGGGTAGGGTAAACGGGTAGGTAATACTCCCTCATTTTCAAATACAGCTCTTGGATCCTTTGCCGGAAGAACGGGGTAACCAGTACGGCGATATTCTGTCCAGGCTTCCACGGCATTTCCAAATAAGGAAATCCACTTCTGATCTAAAATCTTTTCACGGGTTGCAGCGCCAACGGTTTCAAAGTAAATAGCAGGAACGGCCACTTTGTATTGGTCGAATGATGCCTGAATACCTTTTTTCATGTAAGCATTAGCATCTCCGGTTATATCACCGTCAATAGCAGCTTCAGCCAGAATAAGTTGCAGCTCACTATAAGTCATAATAACGCTTGGTGCATTAGCTTGCATAAAGTAGCTTCCTAAGGTAGAGGCCGAGCTTAAAAAGGTGGTTGCAATGGCATCAGGTAATCCGTTTGGAATACCTTCATATTTACCCGCACCATTGGTATTGGCAAAAACCGACAAGCGTGTATCACCTAAACTCTGTAGTTTATCAACAAAGGTTTTGCTCATGCTCCAGTCAGTACGGCTACCCTGTACCATTACCTCATGCCATTCGTTATTGCTTGGGCGGGTATTAGTATTTTTCAAAAGAGCATTATCATCGTTACTGGTAAAAATCGGGTATTTAGCTGCATCAGCTAATATTTCAGCCATTACTGCTTTCGATTCTGCGGGTTTCTTGGCTGCCTGACGGTTAGCGAGTCTTAGTCGCAATGAATTCGCAAATTTTTTCCATTTCAGGATATTCCCTTCATAAAGAATGTCTCCTGAAATAGCAGGGCCACCCACAACCAATTTTTCGTTGGCAATCTTTAAGTCATTGATTAAGCCTGCATACACTTTGTCCATCGAATCATATTCTGGTGTGTAAACCGGTGTACCATCTGTACCTTTCAATGCCTGTGAATAGGGAATTGCGCCATAAAGATCTGTCAATACTGAGAAAACCCAGCTGCGCATAACCATTGCGGCACCTTCATAGTTGACATTAGGAGTCTTGCCGCCGGTGCCGGCCTGCTTGATGATACTCTGAAAATTCACCAACCCATCATTAAAGAAAGATTTCCATGTGTTGTTATAAAAAGTTGGAGTTATACCATAATTATCACCCTCGTTAGAGTAGATATTTCTTGCCAGGTATTGAATCCAGAGCATAGATCCATCAAGATTCAGGCGTTCAAATCTCACGTTTCCACCCCAGTATCTGTCAACCGATTTTTCAATAGCATAAGGCAATAAATACTGTGGACTTATACTTGTAGGGTTATTGGGGTCGGTGTTCATTTCATCGAATTCATCTGTACACGAATTCAGAGAAAGGCTCAATAAAACCAGTATTGAGGCTAGTATTTTATATGATTTCATAATATTTCAGGTTTTTAGTGAAAAAACTTCCTCCGTTTAGAATCCTAATGATAAATTGAAACCAAGACTTCTTGATGATGGTAGTTCACCATAGGCGAATCCTTGTGAATTGCCACCGAAGCGGTCAACCTCCGGATCGATGTGAGGAGTATTTTTGAATAAGATTGCCAGATTTCTGCCAACGAGCGATAGTTTTGCATTCTGAATTCTCACGCGCTTTAATAGAGATTCAGGCAAGCGGAAACCAAGTGAAATCTCCCGTAGTTTTACATAACTGCCATCAAAAATAGCTGCTTCGTGGTATCTTCTGGGGTTATTATAGCCATACAACTGATTGGCTGCTACAATTACATCATTAGCCACATATTGAGGTTTATCGGCTGTTCCGATGTTTTTAACACCATTACCTATTACACCTTCTTCACGGCCAATGGCAGTTTCTGCGTATTGACCTGTCCAGCGGGCAGTTCCTGTTCCTTCATCGAAGAAATCACCACCCTTTTTCACATCAATCAAAACAGACAAGCTTAAACGTTTATAGGCAAAGGTGTTAGAGATGCCACCCGTCCAGTCTGGTTGTATATTACCCAATACTCTTGGCGTGGTTTCAACCACTGGCAGGCCATCAGCATAAACAATTTGTCCGTCAGGTGCATGTTTGAAACCGATTCCATAAAGAGCTCCGTAAGGCTGGCCCACTTGTGCAATCGAGATAAGACCTCTGCGTTCCTGCAAGGTATAGGTGGTTAAACCTTCTGCCAGTTCTACTACAAGATTTCTGTTTCGGGCAAAGTTCAGGGCTACGTCCCATTTAAAACCGCTCATTGTTTCAAATGGGGTACCTGACAAGGTAATCTCTAAACCTTTGTTGTTAATTTTACCGGCATTCAGAATGCGCTTGTCGTAACCACTGGCTTTCGAGATTTCAACACCTAGAATCTGGTTCTTGGTTGTCTGATCGTAATAAGTAAAGTCTAAACCAACTTTGTTTTTAAAGAAACGAAGGTCAAGACCGAGTTCTATTCCTGTCGTAATTTCAGGTTTTAGGGTTGAATTTGAGATGGTAATGTTTTCATAATACTCAGGAATTGATCCATTCCAGGAGCCACTGGCACGGAAAGTCTGTGCTAATTGATACGGATCAGCATCGTTTCCTACCTGTGCCAGACTTGCTCTTACTTTCCCGAAAGAAAGAATATTTTTTGGGATATTTACCAGGTCTGTAATGACCGCACTGGCAGAAACTGATGGATAGAAATATGAACGGGCATTAGAAGGCAGAGTGCTTGACCAGTCGTTTCTTGCTGTAACATCAAGAAACAGGGCATTCAGATACCCGAACTGTACTGAGCCATATAAACTTTGCACGTTTTGTTTTTCAATACGGCTGGCAACAGAGTTCTGGCTTGGGTTCGAGTTCGACAGGTTATATACACCATCTACTACCAGTTCACCTACGTTGGTGTAATTTCTCTTGTAATAGTTGGTTCTGAGCGCTCCACCACCCTGTGCAACCAGAGAGAAGTTCTTACCGAAACTTTTATCAAAACTTAATAAGAAATCATGATTACTTTCCTGGCGGCGCAGAACTTCTTCTGAATAGGTTCCCGGAGTTTTATTACCATTTCGTACTCGTTCAAAATTGGCAATATTAATTCTGGTGTCAGTCCACATATCTGTTCCTGAGCGCAACATCAGTTTCAGGTAGGGTAGAATTTTGGCATTGATGGCAATATTTCCTACTAAACGGTCTTTGTCGTTGGTGTTCGGTAAATATTTATTGGTATAATAAGGATTAGTGAAATAAGTATGTTGCCAGTTTGGTGGGTCATTATCAGGTAATTTACCTGCCACAGCCCTCTGGATATGAACGTCCTTATAATCAGCATAATTAGCCAGTTGATCCCACGATACGTGTCTGTGAGACCAGATAAACGTATCACCGTTCTGATAGGTACGGTTACCGCCTGATTTAATGTATTCACCTGAAACAGTAGCAGAAAGATACCTGGTGAGGTTATAACTTGAGTTTAATTTAAAATTGCTTCTTTCAAAACCATTGGCATAAGCAATTCCTTTCTGATCTAATCGATCATAGGCCAATCGGAAATTTCCTTTTTCATTGGCTCCTGAAAGTGCTATATGGTTGGTAAAAGATGTGCCTGTTTCCCAGAACTCATTCCAGTTATTTGGTTGCGGTGTCAATGGGGCTACATCTTTGCCGGTAAACCACTGGCGAACCAGACGGCCATCCATAGGTGCTCCCCAACTTTCGTCTGTTCCATCTGTTCCTGTTGTTTTCCCCGGAGATACCGTACCATAAGCAGCTTTGTACTGATCGTAGGCGTCAGGCTGAATAGTTCCACTCCAGCCGTCTGAATACCAGGTTGTATAACCATTACCACCGCCATAGGTATTCTGAAAATCGGGTTTTACCAAAGGGCGCTCGGCTGTAAAATTGGCATTATATTCAATACCAAGACCCTTAGAGCCTGAACCATCTTTTGAAGTTATTAGAATAACCCCGTTTGCGGCTCTTGATCCATAAAGCGCAGCTGCGTTGGGCCCTTTTAGAACTGATATATCTTTAATGTTATCAGGATTTATTTCTGAAATCCCGCCTCCGAATTGTTTATCATATTGTTGTTGCAAGGGCACACCGTCAAGTACAATCAATGGCTGGTTATTGCCTGAAACTGACGATGAACCGCGAATCTGAATCGTTGAGCCACTACCCGGGCCACCATTACTGCTGATTCTGACCCCTGCTATCCGGCCCGCCAGAGAGTTTACTACGTTGGTCGAACGGGCTTCCACAAGACTTTCCCCTTTTACTTCCTGCTGCGAGAAACCCAGTGATTTTTTCTCACGTGAGATCCCTAGTGCTGTAACCACCACTTCATTCAATGCTCTTGAATCTGTTACCAGTGAGATTTCATAAGTGGTTCTATTATCAATTTTTTCTTCAAGTGATTTAAAGCCAATGGCACTAAAAACAAGTATCCCGCCTGATGCAGGCACTTTAAGCGAAAATTTTCCACTGGCATCTGTCAATGTTCCAATGGCTGTTCCTTTCAATGCAATTGAAACCCCCGGCAGCGCACCCTCTTCTACAGAACTTACTACCCCTGTCAGCACTTTGTCCTGTGCTATAATACTTAGGGGTAGAAGCAACATAAAGCTAAGATAGTATAAATGTTTTTTCATATGTGTAAGGTGTTTGTAAAGGTATAATTTAAACAATAGGTGTGAGCGGCTTACGAAGCTGTCCGACTCAATCAATTACCCGAAATTCCGACCGCTCAGCTTCGAGATATGATTGAAGTCGGGAGCCACGTCAGCAAGAGAGGTGCAAGCCTTACTCTTCTTAATCTTCAGAAGTTTTTATTTAGTTTAGTTTATTGTTTAGATAAGGGCAAAATATTCCCTGCATATGACCAAAACGGATATATAATTGACTTAACTCTTTCCGGGAGTTTTTTCTGAATATATTTATATGGTATTCAGCAATTGCTGATAGTCGTTGTTTTTTGATAGACTACCAGCCCCGCAACTTCACTAATGAGAAGTTTGATGTTTTTTAAGGTTCAGATACTCGGCTTTTGCGGTCGGAAGAGAGTTTCTGATGAAGTGTTATTGTACTTTTCTAATAATTTCTACTGCAATATAGTATGTTGTAAAAATCACATGCAAATTATTTTAACAAAAATTTAACTTCATATTAAAAATAGTTTAAATTATTAAATAATAACTTGAATATGTGCAATAACTTAGAATTATTTGCTAGTAATATCAAATAATATAAAATTTATTAAAAGTTTAAAATTTAAGTAAAATATTGCAAAAAATTAAAAATTTTGTATTTATATGTTTAAAACTAAACTAATAAAATAATAATAAATAAAAAAATATTAAAAATAGATTAAAATATTAATGAATAAAATTTTGACTTTTTGTTGTATTATACTACTTTTGTCTTAGATGTTACTTTTCTACAATTTCTAGAATTTCATTGAAGTATTTCAGCAATATTTCAATTTACCTGCAAGCCAGATCTTCTGAATTTATCAGTTCAGTTTAAAACACACTGTCTGTTTAATTACACAAAATTTATATTCAGTTTATTAAAATTTTTAAACTCTTTAAACGATAAAGAAAATGAATCAGACCATTGACAGACGCAATCTTTTAAAATCAGGCTTAATGACACTCGGGGGAATGGTAATTGCTCCTCAGCTAAGCATGGGAGCCTTTCCGAATACACCTGTTCAATTAGATAGTAAAAACAGATTATATTATACACCTTTAATGCGCGAGCACTTCATCAGTAGCCCACCTGATGTAACCAAATTAAAGGCTCGCCTGAATGCTAATGAAAACCCATACGGCCCTCCTGCCAGTGCTAAACAGGCAGTAGTTGATTCAGTTTCTTTAGGTAACCGTTATGCCTGGAAAGAATTGAGTGATTTAATTGGTAAAATTGTTAAGAAGGAAGGTCCGGGTGTAACGCCTAATCATATTATGATGGGGCCTGGTTCGTCTGATTTATTAGAAAAAGTTGCCATTGTACAGTTTATGCATGGTGGTAATATCGTATCAGCAGACCCTTGTTATATGTCGTTAGTTAGTGTAGCGAAATCAGTTGGGGCGAAATGGAAAGCGGTTCCATGTAAAAGTGACTGGTCGCATGACCTGCCTGCTATGGAAGCCGCTATCGATGCAGATACCAAATTAGTTTATATCTGTAATCCGAATAACCCGACAGGTAGTATCACTGCAGGTAAAGACCTTCTGGACTTCTGTTCGCGGGTATCAGAAAAAGTACCAGTGTTTATTGATGAAGCCTATCTTGAACTAGCAGAAGGTACAGGCACACAAAGTATGGTATCACTTCTCGGCCAAAACAAAAACGTTATCATAGCTCGTACATTCTCAAAAATAATGGGTATGGCAGGTTTACGTGTAGGTTATATCGCTGCTCTGCCTTCTTTCCTTGATAAAATTCAGAATATAACCAGAGGAGGTATGGGTATTTCGTATACATCGGTTCTGGCAGCTTCTGCAAGTATAGAAGATATGGAGTTTCAGAATACGTCTAAAAAACTGAACTCTGAAGTAAAAGCCTATTTGTATACCAATCTTGATAAGATGAACTACAAGTATATTCCGTCGTATACCAATTTCGTGATCTTCCCTATTGCCATGGATGGTAAGGATTTTCTTACTAAAATGTATGCAAAAGGTATTGGTGTAAGAACTTTCGACATTCAGAAGAAAACCTGGTGCAGGGTAAGTCTGGGAACTATGGACGAAATCAAACTATTCGTTAAAGCGCTCGAAGAAATCAGCTAAGCTTACTTCGTATTTTATTATTCATTGATGTTTGGATAAGATTAAACCTCTTATCCGAACATCACAGGAAGCTATTTTCCTAAATTTCCATTTTCTTATGGCAGTAGCACTTCAAAAAACATTTATACTTATATTACTTATTGTAATTGGATTGGCGTTAAGGTCGAAATTCAAGAGCAAGACAGAGCTGAACGGAATTAAAGAAATGATTCTTTCAGTGGCTTTGCCCTCTACTGTTTTTGTGGCTTTAATGGGTGTGAAAATAGATTCAACGTTATTAATTTATCCACTCATCACATTGGCATTTAATTTCTTTATTTATTTGTCGATGCCATACATTCTGACGCTTTTCAAAATTGAAACAGATAGTTCAGTAGGCCGTACTCTTACTATGCTTCTGCCATCACTGGCACCGGGTTTATCGAGTTTCCCTTTTATACACGAATTTCTCGGCAAGGAATCTCTCGCGAAAGCGGCGATGGCTGATGTAGGCAATAAATTTTTTGCCCTGAATTTTCTCTACTTTGTTGCAGTAAACATGTATCTCAAAAACAACACAGCTAACGAAGTAAAAGAAGAAGGAAAATTGAAAAGTTTATTGCTAAGCCTCGTAAAAGAGCCAATTAATATCATTATGCTTTTGGCTATCGGATTTTTGAGTTTAGGCATCAGCTTTGAAGATTTACCTCCGATTATCTCAGAAATCTTTAACCGCACAAGCGCCTTAATGACTCCGATGGTATTAATTTATATCGGTTTAGCGGTACAGTTAAAGGAAGGCAAGATAAGATTAGTCAGTTCGATTCTATTATTCAGAGCCGGGATTACCATACTTTTCAGTGTACTGATTATTACTGTTTTCCAGATTTCATCACCTGCAATGGTTCTGTTAGCTGTGGTAGTACCTTTAAGCTCATGCAGTTTCTGGCCATTTGCTCACATGTCAGCAGTTGCTCTGAAGGAAGAAAATAGCCATGTACCGAAAGAGAAGCGGACTTTCAATATTGAATTTGCAGTATTGGTTCTGGCCTTTTCTTTACCTTTCTCTACAATTCTGGTGATGGGTATTTTAACAGCAGGAACATTCTTTGCTCATACACAAACACTTGTAATAACTGGCTTAGGTTTAATAGGTATGAGCTTTGTGCCTAAGTATCTGACTAAATCTGTTTTCAGGCTATCAAAAGCAAGAGTTGAGAAAATAGAAGCCTAATTTGTTTGGATAATATATTAACAAGACACCTCACCCTCTAAATCTCCCTCTCCTGAAAAAAGGAGAGGGAGATTTTTTAGCCCTTCTCGCTCAGGAGAGGGGCTGGGATGAGAAGAGTAAGACTTGAAATTCTAATCAATATTTACAATAAAAAGCCAATAGAGTGCCTTTTTCATAGTCTGCAAAGCCTTTCGGCTGCTTTTTCCAGCATCTCATCGTCTTTGGCAAAACAGAATCGCAGGATTTTGTTATCATAGCGCTCGTGATAAAAAACTGAAATCGGGATAGAGGCGACACCAATCTCTTTTGTCCATCTTACCGCAAGATCGTAGTCAGATTCGTCTGTAATCTGATTATAGGATAACATCTGAAAGAAACTGCCTTCAGCAGGTTTTAGGTTAAATCTCGAGCCTTGCAGCCAGTTAATAAATTTATTGCGTTTCTCCTCATAAAACCCTCTTACCGAAAGATAATTTTCAGGGTCTTTCATAAAGTCAGCAAAGGCATATTGCATTGGGGTAGGAGAGGCAAAGGTAATCCACTGATGGGTTTTTCTGAATTCAGCAGTTAGCTCTTTCGGTGCCTGACAATACCCTAATTTCCAGCCAGTTGTATGAAAAGTTTTCCCAAACGAGCCACATAAAAATGTTCTTTCTTTTAGTTCCGGATGCGTTGCCGGAGATAGATGAGGTCTGTTATCGAAAATAATATGTTCATACACCTCATCAGATACAATGAAAATATTGGTTCCTTTGACTACCTCGGCAAGATTATTTAAATCTTCCTGAGTAAAACATTTTCCGGTTGGGTTATGCGGGGTAGTCAGAATAATAGCCTTAGTGCGCTCTGAAATTTTGGTTTTTACAACTGACCAGTCAATACTGAAATCGTTTTCTGCTGTGAGTGTAACATATACAGCTTTGCCTCCGTTTAACTCAATGGATGGCACATAACTATCATAAGCTGGTTCAAATACTATCACCTCGTCTCCCTGATGCAAAATGGCTGCCATGGTAGCATAAATAGCTTCGGTGCAACCGGACACAATAGTTATTTCATCGTTCGGGTCGTAATGCAGATTATACAAATCGGCCGTTTTCTGAGCCAGCACTTCGCGCAAAGGCATAATACCTGCCGTAGGTGCATACTGGTTCATGCCTTTTTGCATATAGTGATTAACCAGTTCAATCAGTTTAGGTGAACAATTATAATTGGGGAATCCCTGCGAAAGGTTCAGTGCTCCGGTTTCGGCAGCTAACTGAGACATAACCGTGAATATTGTCGTTCCGACATTCGGTTGCTTAGAGGTGATTGTCATTTATGTAGCAATCCATCTTTTGTTAATGACGGATGTTGATTTTTTAGAGTAATGCGTTTTGACAAGGTTATTTTTTTAATCTATCGAGTTCAAATTTCATTTCTCCAACCAAATGGTTCAATTTGTCAAAACTGATACTTGGCTCAGGTAAAGTATAGCTTACGAAAGCTTTTATTTCCCAGATTTCAATCACATCGTTTATTGAAATTTCTGTACTTCCAAACCTGTGATTATCGGAACTCAATAAAAGCGTACCTTTTATTTTTACCTGATTATATACCCGACGATATATAATACCTTGAGGCTTGGTAACTAATACATAATTTTTGCCGTCTACTATATCATACCAGTTTTTGACAAGAGAGCCAATCAGCAAAGCCCCTTCAAATGCAAAGTCTTCAGCAGATTCAAAAGCTCGGTACTCTCCGGCAGGTAAGGTAGGCAAATGGAATTCCGTGAGTGATTTCAGAAAATTCTCATTTTTGTTTTTCATCAGATAATCATTCTGCTGAAAGCGTTTGACAATCTGAATGGTATTTTTGTTGGTAAGGGGCTCATTGAAACCAGTCTGTACAGGTTGCTTATAAGGTTGATTATCAGGA
>CALRLN020000173.1:0-9824 GCA_943368675.1 Chitinophaga pinensis
CACCAAATCCCACAAAATTTCTTCGCTATTCCAGCCATTCATGGCCTGCATAGCTCTTTCACGCACAGTCAGGCTGAGTTTTTTATTGTTAAATAAACTTATCAGATAATCTGTTACAGGCTTGTCATCAACACTACCATACATATTAATAGCTTTCAGCACTACATTTTCATCTTTGTCCTTTGTCAGCTTCTGAAATTCACCAATACCATTGATTCTCACCTGGGTTTTAGCTGCTTCTCCGCCATAAATACTATCAGTCATGGCCATTTTCACCAAACGGGCTGACTGGTCTTTCAATTGGTAACGCTTCACAAGGTCTAAGTAATCTGCCGGATTTTGAATACCTTCCAATACTTTCGGCAACAAACTAGCATATAAAGGGTCTTTCTTGGCACTTTCAATATCAAGATGCTTAAAGACTAGAGTCTTGATATCTGCCGGAGCGTTGCCTCCATCTAGCATACTAAATAATACCTTAGTTTTATCCGGACTTGTCTGAAAATCAAAGGCTCTGAAATAACGAAGTTTATCCGCACCGGTCGCAGTTTTAGCCAATTCGGCCAGACGATACACATTATCAGTCGAGCGGCTTCTCCATACTAAATCTTTTGAAGCATTGTCAACTTTCCATTTATCTCCTATCCGGGCAATGTATTTGGCAAAGAAGGCATCCCATTGATTATCGGCAGCTATACCCAAAGTCTCTAAATACCAACGGTCTTTACCATCGTATTGAGTTACCAGGGTTGTCCATATATCTGCTGCTTCCGGACTTGTATTATGGCGAAGCGCTAAAGCCACCTCTCTGCGGATTTGCGATGAAGGATCTTCAGATAATTTTTTCAGCATAGCAACATCAGCCATTTTCAATTCACGTGACAGGCGGATTCCTGTTATTCTGATGTCCTCGTCTTTATCTGCCAAAGCCGCATCAATATATTTCTTTTCTTCTCCTTTGATATTACCCAATAACCACAAAGCCCTGGCACGCATGCGTGAATTATCAGACTCCCATAATTCAACTAAAGCATCTTCGGCTTTTTTCTGCCAGCCATTCAATTTTGTCCATGCCAGATAGCGCACGGCCAGATTCGGATTCTGTAAAGCTTTTACACAACCCTGTGGTGTTTCAAAATCAAACTTCGGTACAGAATACTCTTCCCCTTTAGGGGCGATTCTGTAGATACGGCCACGTACGCTATCCCCCATTGCATGGCCACCAACACCAGGGTCATACCAGTCAGCTACGAAGATAGACCCATCAGGGGCCATCGTTACGTCTGATGGACGGAACCATTGGTCACGTTTTGAACCATCCAGAATATTATTAATAGTTGCTTTAAAACCTGCGCCATCTTTCTCCACAGCGTAAGACCGAACAATGTTTGGCCCCGCATCGCAATGAATCACCTGATTTCGGTATTTTTCGGGCAATAAATCACCTTCATATACAATCATTCCCGTTGGCGAGCCTGCGCCGGTTTGCAGCAGATTGGGCATTACACCGGGGTCGTTCAAATGCCAGTGACGTAGCGGAATCTCACTTTCCCAGTTAGTACGGCGTTCCTGCCAGCTTGCGCCAGTCATTTCATCCTTAAAACCGTAGTTACCATAATCTACCACATAATTAATTCGCACCCCCTTGTTACCATCGTCATCATTGTCCGACTGCCACATTCTTCCGTATGAATCAACCGCTACCTCATAGTTATTTCTGAAATTATGCCCTAAAATCTCAACATCCGAGCCATCAACGTTGCATCTGAAAACCTTTCCTTGCTTATATGTCGAGAAAGGTCTGCCCAGATCATCTTTTAATTCAATACCATTCTTATCGCTTAATGTCTCTATTTCATTACCACCATTAAAATACAGTTTTCCATCAGGACCGAAAGTAAAGGCATGAATGGCATGATCATGCTGAACTCCCTTCAGGTTAGTAAAAATCAGATCTTTCTTGTCTGCTTTATCATCACCGTTTTCATCAGTAAATACAAAAACATTAGGGCTGCATGACACAATCACTTTATTACCCAATACTGATATACCCAAAGCTGCATTTATTTCTTCACCCTGATAAAACACCGTAGTTTTATCAGCTTTGCCATCTTTATCTGTATCTTCCAGTATCAGAATCCTGTCACCTTTCTTTTTATAAGGATTTTGAGGATTGAGTTTGTTACGATAATTATAGCCCTCACAAATCCATACCCTCCCTTTAGCATCTATATCCATGTTGGTTGGGTTCATCATCATGGGTTCAGAAGCAAAAAGTGTCACCTCTAAATCCGGGTCGGCTAGCTGTATACCATCAACCGCATGTTCTACCTTGCGTTTGTCTTCGTCTGTCAGTTTTGCGTATTCTTCATCCGGAAGGGTTTTAGGGCCCTTGGTACAGGCACCAGCCAGTAATAAAACAGAGAGAGAAAAAATGATTGATTTTTTCATTGTGATTGGTTATCGTTATAGGCTTTGAATAGATACGCTAAAATTATAGAATAAGTGTTGATTCGACAAATAAAATACATTTTGCTTAATTCTTTAAAGACACCACACCTTTTTCAGTACCTAAGCCTAATATACGCCTTGCTCTTAAATAACGGTTTGCATTTCCCGGGTCATAGTTGGCGCAGTCCTTATCAAAACTACTGATTCTTACCATACCTGATGAATGAATGAATTCGTTGTTTCCGAGCCACATACCTACATGCACTACTCTTTCGGGTTTCTCCGGAGTTGATTTTTCACCAAAAAACAGCAAATCGCCAACCCGCAGGTTTTCAAAAGCTACCTCTTCACCCACAAAAGCCTGTTGAGAAGCATCCCTTGGTAGCAAAATGCCGTTGGTCTGGTAAACCATACGCATATAACCACTGCAATCAACTCCTTTCCACGAAGTACCGCCCCATAAATAGGGCAGGCCAATCATACGAAAAGCAGTTTTAGTCAATGCTTCAGGGCTTGGGCTTGTCATTTTTTTCCAGTCCTGATAAGAAATCGCCTCACGTTTTAAAATAAATCCTTTACGCGCATCAGGGTATGCTATTTCGCAGAAATCAGTCAGGGTATCTTTCACCACAAACAGGTCTCCCCATGTCAGGTCTGAAACCGTCTGAGCATTTTCATCAGCTTCACTGTAAGCAAATCCGAATGGTTTGGCAAACATCAATTTTGGTTGGCCTTGATAAGCTTCAAGTTCCATTTTTATCTTGCGTTTGATGGTCCCGCCGTCTACCCAACCTATGTAGTTATCAGGTGTCTGCACCATATACCAGTTGCGTTCTTTATCTAATACTTTCAGGGTGTGCCGAGCAAGGCCTGAGTCGCCAATTCAGCAGATTCCTTGGGCATTGTACGGATATTCGCCACCGAAACATTCACCAGCGCAAATATTTTGCCTTCCAGTTCTTCTTCATTGGGTAAAATCCTTATTCCGTCGTCCAGGTTAAATCCATTACTTTTTAAACGGTTCAATAATTCCTTTTTTGCCAGTGGAAGATTTGTTTTCCCAATCAGAAGATTACTATCCACCTCTACCTGAAAAACCGCAACCCGTTTATCGGGCGCATATTTTTTCTTCACCTGCTCTATAATACCCTGAGCCGTCGGATGCGAAGCAGGGGCATGATTCACCTGAGCAAAAAGCGCATTGCTCAGGCAGGTGATGATAATTAAGAGGTAAACCTTGTAGTGAGTGTTTAGGTAATAGTACATTGCGTATAACTATTGTAAATGATTCCAGCCCTGGGCTTTGATGCCCGCTTTAGCGCCACTTTTCAATACTAACTCTACGGCCTTATCTTCTGTCATATAACCAATTGGGGTTACATCCGGCAGACTCTTAATCTTTTCAAAGTCAGCCTGTTTTACCGTAAACAGCAACTGATAGTCTTCTCCTCCATTCATCGCCGCTGTAATAGGGCTTATATTAAATTCTGTGGCAGTAAGCATCGTAATATCCTCAATTGGCAATTTATCTTCAAAAATCAAAGCTCCAACGCCGGACTGTGTACTTAGGTGTATAATTTCAGAGGCCAGACCATCAGAAATATCAATCATTGAGGTTGGTACAACACCTGCTTCTGCCAGCTCGTGTATAATATCGGCTCTGGCTTCTGGTTTAAGTTGCTTGCCAACCAGATAAGATTTCTCCTCCAGGTCGGGCTGCATGGCCGGATTAGCCATATACTCCTGTTTTTCTCTTTCCAGAATCTGCAGGCCGAAATAGGCAGCTCCCAGATCACCTGTAACACATAGAATATCATTGGCTTTAGCGCCATTTCTATAGGCTATTTTGTCTTTATCAACTACTCCTGTAACAGTTACAGAGAGTACCAGCCCCGACCGAGAGGCGGAAGTATCTCCACCTATTAAATCAACCTTGTAATCTTCACAGGCAAATCTGATGCCTTCATAAATCTCATCAACCGCCTCAACAGAAATACGGTTACTCAGCCCGATGCTAACAGTAATTTGTTTGGCAATGCCATTCATGGCTGCAATATCCGATACATTTACTGCTACTGCCTTATATCCTAAATGACGAAGCGGTGAATAGGAAAGGTCAAAATGAATACCTTCCAGCAGCATATCCGTCGATACTAACAAATACTGATTACCTATATCAATCACGGCGGCATCATCTCCAATGCCCGTTACCGTTTCAGGATTTTGTGTATTAAATTTTGATTTTATCCGGTCAATCAAACCAAACTCTCCCAGTGCATTTAGTTCTGTTCTTTCCATAAACCTGTTTGCTGTTTCAGACAGCTAATTCCGTTTTTTTTGCAAAGATAAACAAAAAAAGGTGGACTTCGCAGCCCACCCTTCTCTCAATGCCTTCATACTTTATTGTACACTTAGTGTATAAATATTTGTAGTACCCCCCGTTTTTTGGCTAGGGGTTGTACGGGTCAATATCAATTGTGAATCAGTAATAGAATCAATATTAAATTCAATCGTTCCGCCTGTACCTGTCGGAGCAGGGCTCAGATTTTTAAGGATTAGTTTTGTATCGCCTACCAGTTCATACTGACCAGAAAAAGTGTTACCATCAAACTCAACCAAAGTAGCTGAAGGTGAAGCCACTAATCTTAATTGAAAACTCGAGTAGCCTGGTTTAGTGTTGCTGGCAGCCCCTTTTGTATATACTATTGCAGTACCTTCTTTCACAGTATTCGCTACCCAGTTCTTTTTAATCTTTTCTGATACCGGCACTGCTTTATCCTTTCCGCAAGAAATGATAAAAAAACTACAGGTAAATAATAGAATGGCAATCTTTTTCATAGAATCTTATGTTTGAATTTATTCGTTCAACTCTTTTTTAATCAACTTTAATGGTATTAGTATTGCCCTCATCAGAACAACCGACAAATATGGCTTAAATATAAAATAAAAAAAAATCTTCTCTCATATTATTGACGTAAATTTTGGCAAATGGGTTGTAATTATACGCAATAAATATTCGTAAAAACGAATTAATCTTCATTTTCATTGTCTGCATTCATAAATCTTTACGACCTTTGTAAAAATATTCGAGAACGCATTGAAAGAGTATACCCGAAATCAGTTGGCGCTTCGCAATGGACAGGATAAAGAGGAAATCTGGGTGGCTTACCAGTCAATCATTTATGATGTAACGCACTCAAGACTCTGGCGAAAAGGCAAGCATTATGAACACTGGGCTGGACAAGACCTGACCGATGAACTAAAAGATGCCCCACATACGGTAAGTGTATTTGAGAAATTTAAAGTTATTGGAAAATTGAGTGAATAATAATCTCGAACTTTGATTTAGCTGATTTGATGATTTCACAGACTAAATCAAAGATTCGCTCGCTCAGTAATTACAAATCAGAATAATCCGGTAAATCAAAGTTCAGACATCTCATGAAACTCATTGAATCAATCATACTTTTTGCAAGTCTTGCCTTCTTAGTAATGTTCGTTGACCAGGCGCTTTATAAGAAAGTACCTTTGAGCGACAGCTACTTCTTTCTGATGTTTTCATTGGCAGGTTTCTTATTTTATACCTATCGCCGTGGCTTAAGAAGAATCAAAGAAAAACAGGCAGAAGAAGCCAGAAAAGAAGAAAAACCTAAGAAAATAGAACAACGCCTTAAGAAAAAATAAGGAGCCGGGCAGTTTTAAGACTGTTGTCTGGTAACTGATTCGCCATACAATGTCTAATACACCGTGCGGTAACGAAATTACCCTTCCAAAACTATTTCATCTCCAACTGCAACCCTCCCCTTTTCCACCACAAGAAGATTTTGCCCGAATAAAATTTTATTACCGTTTTTCCTGTACTGGGCCAGCGTTTTCAAGGGCTCCTTTCCTTTCTCAGCCGTTTCAGGGTTAATCGTTGTAAGCACACAACGTGCACAAAGTTTTACCCCCACCAGTTTTGTAGTGCCTACTTTGAAATGTCTGAAATTATCTTCATCATGAGCCTCACCACCCGTAAAGACCAGATTCGGCCGGAAGCGTTTCATCTCCATTTTTTCGTCCAGTTTCCCGTTCAGATTATCAAGGCTTGCCTTCCCTATAATCAAAACCGGATACGCATCAGCAAAACTTGTATGTTCCTGCTGTGTGATTGAGTATTTAGGGTCAGTTGGTCGGATAGAATCATCGGGCTGGTAAAACAGATGGGTTTCTTTTCCCAGTACTTCAGTAAACCAGGCATCTGCCTCATCGCTTACTCTTATACCTCTAACTACATCATCCCAGATAGTTATCATCCGGTTATCTTCTGTCTGGGGTACGAATGGTACTTTTAGCGGAGCAATATCTTTTTTACGGTGACTTATTTTCAGTCCATCCTCTTCTATAGCCACATCAATCAGTGCCATTTGTTCGTTTTCCCGCTGGGTCATAAATACATTTGCGCTATCTGCCAATACCCAACGACGATCATATTGCAGGCCTCTGTCTTCTACTTCTGCCTCCTGAAGCGAAATACCTCCTAAAGATTTAATAGGATAAATATTAATTTCGGTGATAATTATTGCCATATTTACTTATATTTTTTCAGACACAACATTTCTCCTTTAAAATCGTTTGACTTATTAGTTCAAAGACATAAATTGGACGAAATTTAAAGGTCTGATTGGTGTCGGTTATAGAAACAATAAACTTTAGAAAGTATTTAAGCTAAATTTTCAACAACGAGATTAACTTAAAAATTTCTTCAAGCTACAACCTATAAAAATTATGGGCATGTATGGTGGCCCTACCCATTTATACAATGAAAAAAATACTTTATATCGCTGCTTTTTTGCTCCTTTCGAATAGCGTTTTTGCACAACTTCAGTTGTATAAACGCGGGTTGGCAAGTTTTGAAAAAGGTCAGTATGATTTAGCCATCAAGGATTTGGCAAAGGTAACCAATATTGCTGAAAGTGAAAAAGCCAATCTTAATTACAAAATAGCAGAAGCTTATCGGCTATCCAACCGCTGGATTGAGGCCATTCCGTATTATGAGAAAGCTTTTGAAGCTAAATTGTTGATACCTGAAGCTCATTTTCATTATGCTTTCGCTTTAAAAGCAGCCGAAAAGTATGACCTGGCATTGCGGGAACTACAACAATTTATTGACTCCAAAAGCACTATTAAGGCTTTTAATGAAAAAGCTTACCGTGAGGTAAATACACTGAAAATAATAGGTGAGTTAAAGAAGAAACAAACCGAAATCACTTTCAAGAATCTTTCGCAGTTAAATACATCAGGAGCAGAGTTTTCACCGATGATACATGGTGACGAACTGGTTTTTACGGCTTCCCGAAAAAGTAAAGCTTATTCAAATGGCCTACCTTACGTAGGTTTATACAAAGCACGGCTGGCACGCTCAATGGCTGAACTCGGTAAACCTGAGAAATTCAGTGAAGCGCTTTTTGATGAAGAACGTAATGAGGGCACCCCTACCTTTTCGCCGGATGGCAAAACTATCATTTATGCCAGAGGCAATACCGGTAAAAGAAAAGACTTGTCGCCGGATATGGATTTGTATATCTCGCGTTACGTAGACGGCAGCGGCTGGACAGAGCCCAGATATGTAAGTGCTTCAGATTCAGCCAGTTGGGATGGATCTCCTGCTTTTTCGCGCGATGGCAAAACCCTTTATTTTTCTTCAAATCGTCCCGGAGGTCTAGGTGGTCTTGACCTATACCGGGTAAATATGGATGCTTCAGGCCGTTTCGGAAATCCGGTTAATTTAGGTAAAGAAGTAAATACCGCAGGTGATGAAATGTTCCCGTATGTATCAGAAGATGGTAAACTCTATTTTGCTTCTGACGGACATCCTGGTTTAGGTAAACTGGATCTTTTTATAGCGGTTCGGTCAGGCGGTAAAATTACTGTTGAAAATATGGGAGCTCCCTATAACTCTAATATGGACGATTTCGGGTTGGTTATGAGCAAAAAAGGAGATATTTTCTTCTCGTCTAACAGAGCCGGAGGAACAGGTGATGATGATATTTATTATTATGAAGCACCACAGAAAACCGAATTGACAGAGAATGACCCTGGTAAAACACCACTAATCCCTATTAATACCCCTGAGAGCAATCCGAAAGAAATCAAAACGGTAAGATATTATCTGGCAGGTACGATTTACACCAAAAATGCCAATAACGAAAATGTACCTTTGGACTCAGTAAGAGTGAAAATCCTGACTGCTGGGCAAGATGAACCTATGACAGAGATTGTGACAAGAAAAGATGGTAAATTCGGCCCGATTGGCTTACAGGAAGATGGTGATTATGTGATTCTGGGCAGCAAGAAAAACTATCTGGCTAAACGGGAAGATTTCTCGATGAATGGCCGAGCTATCCCACAGGCATTGTTGACTAAGGCAATTACTGATACTACGTTTTATACGACTTTGAATCTGGAAGAAATTACACTGGAAAAGGTCTTCCGCGTTGAAAATATCTATTATGATTTGGATAAAGCAGACATCAGATCTGATGCGGCTATCGAACTGGATAAATTAGTACAGGTATTGAATGATAACCCGACTATCAAAATTGAGTTAGGCTCGCATACCGATGCCCGTGCGACCGAGGTATATAACCAACGTTTATCACAAAGACGTGCAGAATCAGCGGTGAATTATATTGTTTCGAAAGGTATCGATCGCGCCCGAATTACAGCCAAAGGCTATGGTGAAAGCGAATTGCTGATTAAGAATGCAAAGACAGAAGAAGAACACCAGACCAACCGCCGTACAGAGTTTAAGATTATTGAAGTTGAATAGTATTAAATTCATAGAAGAATCAAAAGCCTCAGAGAAGTCTAATTCTTTTGGGGTTTTTGCTTTTTGTGCTCCTTATATAGGATGATTTTTTAAATTCTCTCTCAAGTACTTGATTAAATAGTATATGGTATTCCCTTTTAACTAAATCGCTGATTCTATAAAATTCCGTCGGATTTTGAAATGGCTTAAACGATTTAGCTATTTCTATGGAAATCGTTTTACGTTTAATATAAGTTTTCCCTACCATTCAATAAGTTTGTTCAAAATGAGGAAAAGATTGTCCGATTTGAATTAACGCATACTACACTAATTTATCCAATTTTGCATAACCTCGCCTTCTGCCTGTAAATCGCTTATAATATTTTCCAATCAACTAAATTTTTCACGTATGAAACACCTGTTTACCTTGACACTCGTAGCGTTCGTATTAATGATGGGCTGCGAGAAGACCGAAGATCCCGGCAACCCAACTTACAAAGGCACCGCACAAACGCTGGGTGATGGCAAAGCCTACTCCTGGGTCACTTTTGCAGCCGACAACATGCCATTATCCATTGGTATT
>CALRLN020000174.1:0-9796 GCA_943368675.1 Chitinophaga pinensis
TCTGGATATTTTCGTTTTTGGGGATTCTGATTGCCTGTATGGGGTTGCTGGGGCTGGTGAGTTATATTGTTCAGCAACGGACGAAAGAAATCGGTATCCGCAAGGTGTTGGGGGCTAGTGTGCCGGGAATTATTATGCTGCTTTCAAAAGACCTGCTGAAACTGGTGCTGATTGCGCTTCTGGTGGCTTCGCCGCTGGCGTGGTATTTTATGCATAGCTGGTTGCAGGATTTTGCCTATAGGACCGAAATAGCCTGGTGGGTATTTGTGCTGGCGGGTGTAATGGCTGTTGTTATTGCGTTTGTTACTATTAGTTTTCAGTCGATTAAAGCGGCGTTGATGAATCCGGTGAAGTCGTTGAAGGCAGAGTAGGGGAGAGAGGAGGCTGAAGAAGGGAAACCGAAAAACGGCAAAATGTAAAATGTAAAAGGAAAGAAAAAGGTTGAAAATAGAAAATAGGTAAGATTTTTTTGAATGTTAATTTATTTATCCCTCAATCCTACCATAGCGCTTAATAATCTGTTAATTCTCTCAATAGGAACATCCTCAAAGGGGTCTATTAACAGGATTTTCATTCTGGCTCTTTTTTCCTGAATCAGGTCGGGGTCGTTTATCAGGTTGCCGTCAATAATGCCTATATAGGGTAGTTGAACGCCGTCTTTGGTGTATTTTTTATGTCGCCAGAAATAGAACAGCATTTTGCCTTTGTAGCAATAGACCGGCATTTTGTATTTCCAGGTTTCGGTAATGGCCGGGTTATATTTCAGCATATACGATCGCAGAAAAAGCAAACAGCCTTTTACAGGTTCTTCCTGTTGTTCAAAATACTGGTCTATGGGGCTAAGCATATTTATCAGATGGCTATCAGTATATCTATTTCGGCGTTTTCGGGGTTTTGGGCTTTTTCTCCATATATCTCAATATCAGCGGTATAGGCTCTGTCGAGGTCGCTATTCCATATTTTCATCCATTCCTGCACTACAATTCCCTCATTAAGATTGCCTTTGGCCGTAAAAGTGGTGTAGGTGCCTCCTGTAATTATTCTTCCGGTTAGTCCCTCAGGAACCTTATCAAGGTTTTCTACTTTGCAGCCTAAAAGTGTGGTGTAAGGCCGGGTATAATCTTTTTCGTAATCAGTATAAATGCAATAAAGGGTATCGTCTACTTTGTTGGGGATAACCGCCAGCGTGTTTTCTGCAAAGAATTTTGTCCATAGTGCGGGAATATCCTGCATGGCCTGCTGGTTTTCGTTGGTGGTTCTGACGCTGAGGCCGATAAAGGCAAATGAGGATATTTCTGTTTGATTCATGCTGCTGTTTTTATAGTTGATAAGCAAAACTAGGGCTTTGCTAAGACAGAGGTATGTCAGGGGTGTCGAAATATTTCTTTCTCATCGACTCAAAATATTCCTGCAGGGTAATATTCTGTTGCTCGAAAGTCTCTGTCAACGTTTCCAGGTCCTGTATGCGGTCTAGCCTGAACGAACGGTTTTCTTTTCTCAATCGGCACCAGGCAATCAGTACCCAGTTTTCCTGCGTATTATACAGTGCAAAAGGCTCAACTACCCGCTGGCTTACCGTTCCTTCCTGCGAGACGTAAGTAATGCGGATAGGGGTAAAATTGGTAAGCGCCAACTGAATAATGGATAGATAATGACTCGGTGAACCCTGGGCCGAATTGTTCCTATATACGATTCTTTCTGCCAGTATCCGGGCTTTTTCTTTGGTATTGGTGCGCAGGACAGCCTTTACTTTAATGAGGGCATCCTGATAATTTTTGATAAAAGAGGTATCACTGTTTTTCAGCACCAGTTGTTCGGCTGTGATCAGCGCATTGGCTTCTGTTTCTGTGAACATAACAGGGGCCAATGCAAAACCTTCTACCAAAGAGTAGCCCTTGCCCTCTTCTGTAACAATGGGTATACCGGATAATTCCAGGGCTCTGATGTCGCGGTAGATAGTGCGCACACTCACATCAAATTTCCTGGCCAGTTCGGTTGAGGTAACCAAGCGCTTGGTTTGCAGAAATGTGATGATAGCCGTAAGGCGGGAGAGCCTGGGGGTTTCAGAGTCAAACATGGGTTTATGTCTTATTCACCCTCAAAAGTAGTTAAAATTGGCTTAGATAGAATTATTTTCCTGGAATGAATGGGGCTGTATTTGTACGAGAATTGTTGTAATGAAATATCATTATTAAGATAAGATAGTTCGCATGTTAGGGGTTCAAAATTTTGAACCCCTACAAACATGATTGAATTTTTGCTTTTTCATCGCTGAAATATTCTGAATTATCTTTAAACACTACAATTTTAGTAGGAAATTATTATATTTGACTTCTTTCTATTTAACCTTATAACTATGAAACAACCTGCTAAAAGGCTTTCTTTCAGCCTTTTTCTTATTTGCGTTTTGTTTACGACTTTTTGCTCTTATGATACATCAGCGCAGCAAAAAAGAGTTTTAGTGTTTTCTAAAACAAAGGGCTGGCGGCACTCGAGTATTCCGTTTGGCAAAGAGGCTATTAAAAAACTCGGTCAGGAGAATAATTTCGGCGTTGATATTTCTGAAAATTCTGACGATTTCAATGACGAGAATCTTAAAAAATATACGGCTGTTATTTTCAATTCAACTACGGGCAATATCCTTAATAATGAACAACAGGCGGCTTTTGAAAGATATATTCAGGCCGGAGGTGGTTTTGTAGGTATTCATTCTGCCGCAGATACTGAATATGAATGGCCCTGGTACGGACAACTGGTAGGGGCCTATTTTGAAAGTCATCCAAATAATTCAAATGTCAGAAAGGCAACAGTGCTTGTGACAGACAAATCGCATATCTCAACAAGTTTTCTTCCTGATTCATGGGAACGCACCGACGAGTGGTATAACTATAAGTCAATCTACAGAAACATAAAACCTCTGGCTTATCTGGACGAAAGCACCTACGAAGGAGGTACCAATGGAGGTAATCATCCGATAGCCTGGTATCATGAGTTTGATGGCGGAAGGTCTTTCTTTACTGGGGGCGGTCATAATGACGATAGTTTCTCGGAGCCTTTATTTCTGAAACATCTACTGGGGGGTATCAATTATGCTATGGGCGACGGAAAACCGCTGGATTATTCAAAGGCTTATTCGGTAACAATGCCGGAAGAAAACAGATTTGAAAAAACGGTTTTGGTGAACGATCTGAACAACCCTATGGAACTGGCGGTATCGAATAGTGGTAAAGTATATATGACCGAATTGGCCGGGAATTTATCTGTTTTTGATACAAAAACGAATAAATTCAAGCTGGTTCATCGTTTCCCGGTGGTGATGAAAGGTGGTACAGGTGTGATAGGTATTACGCTTGACCCTGATTTTGATACGAATCGCTGGATGTACATCTATTATTCTCCACCGATTGAGGGAGAGCCGATTTATTTTAATCTTTCGAGGTTTACGATTTCGGTCAAGGATGAAATTGATTTAGCGTCTGAAAAAATATTATTGAAAGTTCCCGTACAGATTAATAGCGGTTCTCATCATGGTGGTTCTCTGGCTTTTGATAAAGACCGTAATCTGGTTCTATCGACCGGAGATGGCACTACGCCTTTTCCATCCAATGGTTATGCACCCATTGATGAACGCAACGACCCGCAATATTATCCGATGGATGCGCAACGTTCGGCAGCTAATACCAATGATTTCAAGGGTAAAATCCTGCGTATACATCCGCAGCCTGACGGAACCTATACGATTCCGAAAGGAAATATGTTTGAGATAGGACAAGAGAATACAAAGCCTGAAATATTTGCTATGGGCTGCCGGAATCCTTATAGAATTGCCATAAATCCAAAGACCGGTACTATCTATTGGGGAGAAATAGGCCCGGATGCAGGGGAAGACAGCCCAAGAGGTCCACGCGGATATGATGAATTTAACCAGGCTAAAAAGCCGGGTAATTATGGCTGGCCTTATTTTGTAGGTAACAATTATGCATACGCCGAATGGGATTTTGAAACCGGAAAACCGGGGCCGAATTATGACCCTGCAAAACCTGTGAACAATTCGCCAAATAATACGGGTCTGAAAAACCTGCCTCCGGCTACAGCCCCAATGATATGGTATCCGTATGCCTTATCACCGAATTTCCCTGAGTTAGGTACAGGTGGGCGCAGTGCTATGGCTGGTGAGTTTTATACATTTAATGAAGCTTCTACTACTAAAAACAAGATACCTAAGTATTATGACGGGGCCTTGTTTATATTCGACTGGATGAGAAACTGGATGCTGGCAACCAGGTTTGATAAAAATGAGAACTATGTAAAAACAGAGCCTTTTATGCCGACAAAAGGCGACTTCAGACGTCCGATTGATCTGGCCTTCAGCAAAGATGGGATTATGTATGTATTAGAATACGGCTCGGTTTATGGCGCTGATAATACAGATGCACGCCTTGTGAAAATTGAGTATAATTATGAGAACCGTGCTCCACAAGCTATGGCGAGCATTGTGGATACGGTTATGGCTGCTAAGAAGCAAAGAGAGTCTTTTATTACTTCTGAAATCAGAGACGTGCCGCAGTATAAGAAATGGGCCGGTAAAGCCCCTTTGAAATTACGATTTGCGGGTAGAGGGGTAGATCTGGACTTTGATGATAAGCTGACTTATGAATGGTATATCAATGGAGCCAAATTACCTGCTGATAAGCCCATGTATACGCATACTTTTACCAAAAACGGCAATTATAAAGTTGTGTTTTTAACCAGAGATGCCGCAGGAAAAACCGGAACTGACACATTGAATGTCAGGGTAGGTAACTCAGTTCCCGTAGTAGCGATTAATGCCAAGAAAAACAAGACTTTCTATTGGGATAATACACCTTTTGAATATTCGGTATCTGTAAATGATGCCGAAGACAAAGTAATCAATGCCAAAAAACGCAAAGTAGAGTATAACTATTATCCGAACCCTTACCAACCTGTTTCGGGTGCTAAATCGGATTCAAAAGTAGAAGTGGGGTCTCTGGGTAAGACTTTAATGGAAGCGAGTGATTGCAAGGCTTGCCATACGGTAGATAAAACTTCGGTCGGCCCATCGTTTCTGGCTATTTCCAAGAAGTATGGTAGTGGCGATAACAAAACTATCAAGACCCTGTCGAAAAAGATTATTGATGGTGGCGGTGGTAGCTGGGGTACTGTGCATGTGATGAGTGCGCATCCGCAATTATCACCACAGGATGCTGACGAAATGGTGAAGTATATACTGGCTATTAATGACCCTAACAAAAACTTTAAGGCTATCGGGCCAAATGGGAATATTCCACTGAAAGAGCATGTAGAAAACAAAACTACGGGATATTATACCATTAAGGCAAGTTATACAGATAATGGGTCCGCAGGGGCAAAACCTGAAAAGGCAGAAGACATTACCCGTTTGCGTTATCATCAACTGAGAGCGATGGATGCTGACAGACACCCCGGCTTTGTGTTTGACTGGGGCGAACTTCGCCAGGGACCATCAAAGGCTTATCTGGTATTTAAGAATATTGATTTAACCAATATTAAAACAATTGCTTTTGAATATGCTTCTCAGGATAAGTCAGGAGTAATAGAGGTGAGAGAGAACTCGGTTGCCGGGCCTATTATTGCCAAAGTCTCTTTTACACCAACAGAAGGATGGGGTAAAATGAAGTGGGTAGAGAGCAAATTAGAAAAACCTGTAGATGGTTTCCGGGATTTGTATATAGTGCCTGTTAAGCCCGATAAACCGAGTGATAACCTGATTAAGTTCAAGACGCTTAAGTTTGATTGAGGAATAAATAGAATTGATTGAGTATTTTATGTCATTTGGATAATTTATAGTCAGTATTTATTCAATCAGTCACTAACTCAGAAATTATGATACGACATTCAGTTGTTTTTAAGTTAAAGCACCCGATTGGGTCGGTGGAAGAGCAGGTGTTTTTTGATGCCGTAAATAAACTGGCAACGATAGACGGTGTAGAGAATTTTGTTTGTTACCGACAAACGAGCTCCCACAATTCTTTTGATTATGGCTTATTTATGGATTTTGCTAACAGAGACCTCTACGAAAAGTATAATACAAACCCCGCGCACGTGGCATTTGTGGAACAGTATTGGTTAGCCAATGTGGAAGGTTTTCTTGAGTTAGATTATGAGCCTATTGTATAATGCATAAAAAAAGCCCAGACCGTGTAAAACGGCTTGGGCTTTTAAATTTCTTCCTGAAAATTACAACACAACAACAGAGTTGTCTGTAGTGAATTCGTTAGCCACATATTTGTCAGCAGCTTCATCATTAATCCAGTTAGTGCCGTCAAGTAAATAACGGAATTGGAATTCTGAACCTACCGGAAGCTCTACTGAAGCCTTATATTGACCATCTTTTTGTTTCTTCAACAAAGTAGTTGTTGAGTTCCAATCGTTGAACTCACCTACTAACGCTACTTTCTTTGCATCACTAACAACTTCTGAAGGAAGCGTGAACGTTACTTTACAAACTGATTTGGTTTTAGAAAACTGTTTTACAAGTGCCATTTTGTGAATATTTTGATTTTCGCAACAAAATTATATTATAAAAATCATAAATAAATGATTATCAGTTATTTATATTGTAAAATTCTTTAAAAAGTTATATAATATTTTTGAATGGTAATATTTTTACCTTTAATGAATAGGATTTTTTGTAGATATATAGGTGGACTGATATAAAGGGTGGTTAAGAGAAAATAGCTGATTAGCTTTTTCGTTTTGTTATTAAACGGGTATGTTTTTTTTTGAAAATGGCTCAATTTTGGGCATAGTTTTTGTGAAATCTCACAGTATTACGAACATTTCCCAAACTTTAATTTTAGCTACCACGAGAAAAAAAAATTTATGAATATACTTGGACTGATAAAAGACAAACTGACGGATTCGGTTATTGAAAAAGTTAGCAATTTTCTGGGAGAGCATCCCGAAAATATCAGCCTTGCTTTAGATAAAGCTGTTCCTACAGTACTGGGGGGAATTATTCAGAATACTACGACAGAAGACAGTGCAGGTAAGGTGATGGACGTATTGAAAGATGGTGGCCATACGGGAGAAATCCTTGATGACTTACCTAATCTATTGGGAAATTTTGACAAAACACAATTATTAATTACCATTGGCACCAATATATTTAATCATTTCCTGGGCAATAAAAGCAATGGCATTGTTGAGACGATTTCATCGTTGAGCAATATCCGTAAAACTTCTGCGTCTTCGTTAATCGGGCTGGCTACTCCGCTTGTATTGGGTGCTTTAGGAAAAGTAATAACAAAAGAAGGGATGGGTGTTTCGGGCTTAGTTAAATTACTGAACGAACAGAGAGATAACGTATTGGCAGCACTACCCCCGGTTTTGATTAATAAACTGGTTACGAAAGACGAACCCGCTATCAAGAAAACTGCTAAAGAGCAGGCCAAAGAAAAGAAAAAAGACAAGGATGTAAATCAAAATCCGAATACCTCAGGTGGAGGACCGGCGGTCTGGATTCCCTGGGTACTTTTGGCTCTGGTGCTGATAGCCATTCTGTTTTATGTATTTAAATACAAAAAACAACAGGAAACCCAGGCACAGGTATTACCGTTGACTGATTCGACCAATACTGTATTGCCAGATACATCATCTTTTAATACAGTACCAACCGATTCTCTGACGATTACCACTCCGGTAGAAATGATAGAACCTAAGCCTGCTGAAACGAAAGTAGAAGAAAAGAAGCCGGATTTACCGAAGATTGAAACCAAACCTGCCAGTACTACTGATAATAGGGCTTCGTCAGGCTCGGGAGTATCATTTGGCGATGAATTGAATACAAATACCTCCTGGATTGCCTTACCGAACCTTAATTTCAGAAGCGGCAGTGCCGAAATCAGTAATAAAGGCGATATAAACGATTTGGTAAGGTTTTTGAAGAATAATTCAAAAGCCCGAATAACCATTGCAGGTGGCTCGCAAAGCAGTGGAGGCACATTGGGCGAAGACAGAGCCTATGCCCTTCGTGATGTTTTACTGGAAAGAGGCGTTAGGGAAAGTCAGATTGAAATTCAGCCTAAAACAGTAAATGATGTAAATGCAAAAATTACAGTGAAAGTAAAAAAATAGAGTGCGCTAGTGTATTATATCTGCTGGTGATTGCTATTGTAACAGCCCACGAATAAAATCGTGGGCATTTTTTATGCAGACAGTACTTTAAGTGCTTTTACAAAACTATCCAGTTCGGCGGTTGTCGTATAAACATTCGGGGTAATTCTACAGCCTTTTACAGTAGGCGAATCAATTGCCACTGTCCAGACTTTATATTTCTCCAATAAAGTTTTGGCAAGGTCGCCGGGTTTCATGGTAGTAATTCCTACATTGGCAATCCCACAAGCCCTATGACTTTCCGCAGGGGTGTTCAGAACTATATTAGGTAGGTTTCTTACCTGCCTGGTCCAGTATTCCTGCAAGTATCTTAAACGTGCTTCTTTTCTGTCTCTGCCTAACTTTTCATAGAAACTAATAGCATCTGCAATAGTCAAATCTGTGTGCACAGGGTTTGTTCCGGTATGGTTCAGTTTTCTGATGTCATCATCTTTATAACCCATATCACCAAACATCTGCCAGAGTTTCGCAATTTTATCTTTCTTCACATATAAAATTCCCGTACCTAGTGGTACGCTCAGCCACTTGTGCAGGCTACTTCCATAATAATCGCAGCCCAGATCACTGATTTTATAATTAATATGCGCAAAGGCATGTGCTCCGTCTACCATTACTTCTACACCTTTTGCATGTGCCATATCACATATTTTTCTGACAGGCAGAATATGCCCTGTGATATTGATCATATGGCAAATCATCAGTAAGCGGGTTTTAGGTGTGATGGCTTTTTCGTACACAGATACAAGTTCTTCATCAGACACCGGGTGATTAGGTACAGAAACAATTTTATTTACTATGCCATATCGACGTGCCTGCAATTTAAACATATCAAGCATGGCGCCATAATCCTGTTCAGCCATTACAGCTTCATCCCCTGCTTTCCAGTCTATGCCTGCAATGACGGTATCTAAGGATTCAGTAGTATTACGCGTAACAATGAGTTCTTCATATGAACAACCTGCTAATGCTGCTAATTTTTTTCTTATTTCTGCTTTATCGTCAAACTGACGGGTGCGCATATAGTAGGAGCCCTGAAAATTGATTTCCTGTACGTGTCCTATAAAATTCTGCAGGGTTTCCTGGGGGGTAAAACAATAATAGCCGTTTTCGAGATTGATATAATCGGGCTTAATTTTATATCCACGCCGAACCTCAGCCCAGAACTCTTCATTGCGTGCTGCTTCTTCCGGCGTTTGTGATTGTATTTTTTCTAAAGCTTTGTCAAAGCTCTTGCCGAAAGCCGGAACAGCCGCAGCTGTTGCTGCAAATGTTTTAATAAACTGACGTTTGTTCATTGATGAAAAATAAGTTATAATTTTCTAAATCGAATTATCGGAATGTTCCCCTTTAAGAGTCAGGGGCTTTAAAGTCATAAAATACTTCCTTTGCTCCTCTGTCATTTTTTCTATACTGTATCTTAGGGCTGTTCTGGGTATCCGGCTGATGTTCTTCGTTAAAAACGCTTCCACCTGTTTGGCTTCGTTTCCCCCTGTGACTTCTTTTTTCCATATCTCTCTCAGCATCCAGCCCACTGCTTTATGAATCAGGTCATGTTTGTGCGAAAGCAGTATTTCAGCAATCCGGAAAGTATCTTCAAATTGATTTTTATTGATAAAATAGC
>CALRLN020000175.1:0-9778 GCA_943368675.1 Chitinophaga pinensis
TTGGAGAACTAAAGAATTTCCTGCTTTAGACCATCATAGAAACCTATTGACTTTCTTTGAAAGAATTTAGAAATACTAACCCAAAACTATTTTTCTGCCACAGTTTTTGCTGAATTTGTCAATCTTCGTTAAATGATAATTTATTACAAAACTAATCAAATAACATCCATACAAACAGGTTTTGGTTTTAAAAGTGGTTTCTGGATCCCTGGTTTGGTGTATTTATAATTTTTCTCAATCAATTGATTATGAAACTCCTTCAATCTTTCAAAATTACTTATATAAACTCCTGAACCCGGAGTACTATCACCATAATGTTCGGATAGATGCAACTTAATATCTCTCAATGATACTTGCGTGTTATCGGGTTAACCCAAAGAGTGGCGTTTTTTTATTTTTTCTTGGATACTTGAAAGCCATAATTTGTTAAAAGCATAATCTGAGCCAAAATCTATCAGCTTGTCCCAATTTCCTTTATCAGTCTTTACAATTTTGCCGCTTTAAATGGAAATGGGGAGTTTATGATTATCAGACAGAAAATACGGCGGATCAGCGAAAGCCATATCAAATTTTCGGTCGAGGTGTGAGGTTAGATTTATACTATTGCTGTATAGAACATTAAAGTGTGTGTCTTTGTATTGAAAAAAGAATTTTTCTTCTGTCATTCTACATCTTACCTCAAATTTGGAAGGTCGAATATAAATAGCTTTTCAGAGGGTTTTAAATTTAGGATTAGAAGACAATAGTTACTTCCGCCATGCCATTAACATTGAATCGGTCGGAAAGCCAAAAGATGGTGACCCAAGAGGTTGCTATGCGATTCTGACAATAAAAGATAATAGTTCAGTTCTTGACAAGGATTCTATTCAGGTAGAGTTTATTCGCTTTGAATATGATGTGGAGAAAGCAGCAAAGGCTATTGAGGATAGCCCATTGCCTGATGAATATGCGGATATGCTACGAAAAGGCTATTAATTGGAATCAGGTGAAATAATCTCTTCATTATGCTAGTAGCTTAAAACAACACCAAAACCGACCCCCATATCACTATCATAATGCACTCTGCCTCTGATATTTTTTGTTGCAATATAATCGAAACCTCCCATAAACTCTTTATCAGTATTTATCATAAACATACCTCTTAATCTTTTTCCTAATGCAATATCCTCTCTAGATAATTGAAGGCGTACATTCCCATCTGTAAATACTTCAGATTGAAAGCTTATCAACATCGGTAATGTGTAATTAAAACCCAGGCTCAGGAGACTACGGTTATCCTTGCTGTTAGTTTGTTTGAAAATATTTTTCTCAACTTCGTTGATTCCAAATTTTCTGTATCTCCAATCAAAGCCTATAAAAGGCATGAACCATTGCATTTTACCAATATAACGACCAACGTGTGTTTCAGTTTCATAACCATGCATATTGTTGTAACCCAATCGCCATTCTGTTCCGATGCTCCATCGAGTATTCTGGAGCATTACCATTCCATCGTTTCCATTTGTGGCAAAATCATTTTCTGCCATTACGTGAAACTTTCTGTCGTCGGAATTTAGCTTTCTTTGAGCCAGTTTTGGATTTTCTATTAGTGGATTGGGAGCTTGTTGCTCATAAGTAAAAACTCGGCCCATCCCACTCATCATATGATAAAGAATATGGCAGTGAAAGAACCAGTCACCTTCGACATTTGCATTAAATTCGAGTGTATCAGTTTCCATCGGCATAACATCAATAACATTTTTAAGAGGAGCGTATGCTCCTTGTCCATTGATAACTCTAAAATCATGTCCATGTAAGTGCATAGGATGACGCATCATTGATCCATTATAAAGAATCAACTTTACATTTTCACCTTTCTTTATCAATATTTTGTCCGTTTCAGAAACTACTTTATTATCCAAACTCCAAACGTAACGATTCATATTTCCGCTTAATTCAAATTTCAGTATCTTTGAATTGCCTACAGGTAATGTAGTTTTTTCAGGAGATCTGAGCATGGCATAGTTAAGAGTAACTATACTACCAGGTTGTTGATGTGATTGATGATTCATATCATCCATAGTCGTATCACTACCTGTTATTTCTGGATACATGACAGCATTCATATCCATTTGATTAAGGCTCATACTCATTCCCATATCATCCATACTTCCGTCCATATTCATCATTTCATTCATCATCTTCATTCCTTCAAAATATTTCAGTTTAGGCATTGGTTGTGCTTTCATCTTCATACCTTCACTTATCCACAATGATGTGGATTTAGTGCGATCTTCAGCGGTTGCTAAAAACTCGTAGCTCATACCGTTTTCAGGAATTGTTAAAATAATATCATAAGTTTCAGAAACAGCGATAATCAATCTATCGACATCTACAGGTTCAACATCATTGCCGTCGGTGGCAACAACTGTGATCTTTCCACCTGCATAATTAAGCCAGAAATAAGTAGAGGCTCCGCCGTTTGATACTCTTAAACGGACTTTATCACCCCTTTTGAATTGTGAAAGAGTGTTTTCATTTTTACCGTTTATGAGGAACTTATCGTAATAAACATCACTTACATCCATTGCGCTCATGCGTTTCCACTCATTATTAAGCTTTACCCCCAAATATCCTCGTTTGATGGCTTCTCCATAGCTTTGAGTTGTTCCTTTTTTAATGGCAAACCAATCAGTTGCATTATGAAGCATTCTATGCACATTTTCAGGCTTATAATCTGTCCATTCACTCAAAATAATCGGGATGGTAGGTAAATCATCTATTCCTTTTCTGATGGTCCAATCGTTTGGGCGTTTGTTCATAATAAAACTTCCATACATACCAATCTGCTCTTGTAAACCTGAATGGCTGTGATACCAATGCGTACCATTTTGAATTATAGGGAATTTGTACAAATGCGTTGTTTTAGGTTTTATTGGCATTTGGGTGAGATAAGGTACACCATCTTCTTTGTTCGGCAATAACACACCGTGCCAATGTAAAGAAGTTGTTTCATTTAATTCATTATGCACATAGATCTCGGCAGTATCCCCTTCAGTAAAAGTCAGGGCGGGCATAGGAATTTGACCATTTACGGCTATGGCTCGCTTTAAATTTCCTGAATAATTTACTAGCGTATCACGGACATACAAATCGTATCTTACTGTTTTGTTTAAATAGCTTTTCTTTTCAGCGGACTTATCTTCTTTTACTTTATCGCCCGATGGAACAGGTTTGGTAGGCACAGGCATTGTATGGTGCTCATGTTGAGCTTTTAGAGAAAAAGCTATAAAGGAAATACCTATGAATAATGGGATTGTAAACTTCATATTACTTTAATTTTCTTTGACTAATAAAAAATAAACCTTGTGGAAATAGTAAGCAACCCAAAAATTGAGAATGCTCTTAAAAGCCATTTAATAATATTATCTTGGCTTTGATAATTCATCATATGTAGCATCAAAAGGAAATCGAAGATTCTCCGTTTATTGTTTCTGAGTTTCTGAACCGTTCCTAATTCTGAACTAACATATACCGTAGTATTGGATGCTCAAAAGTTACAGCGTAAGCAGGGAGTGGTTGTCCTTAATATTTGTCATGCCCATTTGTGGTGGTCAACTATTCAATAACCTTCACTTTCCCATTATCTGAAAAGTTTTGCCGGGCTAATTTCGGTTGTTTTTTATTAATGTTGTGCGAAGTTAGTCTGACACAGCTAGAAATGTTTTCAAATAATAGGTTTTATGCAAGGGAGTTTTCAGTAATCTCCTACTGACAGCATTTTTTTAATAACCACTTTAAAAGTTTTATTTATTCGATTTATGCTATCACTTTTTTACTTCTTACTGCCTACCAAAATCATTCCTTTTATTGTCATGTTATCTTCCCATACACAAAAGGCTTGTTGTTCATTGAGCGAAATTACTTTGGGGAATCTACCTAAACCCAAACTTATCGGCTCTTGTTGCCCCGAACTAAGCCAAATTTTACCTTGATTCTGCCATGTAATAAATGTATTTTGATTGCTTGTGGCAACAGACGCATTTCGACCTTCGGCAAGCGGTTGTTCTGATTCTCCCAGTTTTGCTATAAATAATTGGTTTTCTCGCCGCCAGACAGATATTAATTTACCGCTTTCATTCAAAGAAATGCCTCCTCCGTCCATTGGGCAAGCGTTTAACTTCCAAGTGCCATTACCCATTTTTATAGTTGGTTGAAAGGTATTTCCCTCGTCCATTGAGGCTGTTACATACATATCTCGTGAACCTTTTATCCAGTTTCTGAACATGACAAAAATCTGTTTTCCTTTCATTATGACAGAAGGCTGGCAACATTCGCATACAGTAGAATCAGGCGAACGATAAACGAGTTTATTTTTACTCCAAGTTTTGCCACCATCTTTAGAAATTGCTCCAAAAATTTTATTTTTTTTATCTTTTCGTAAGTCAAGCCAAATAACAAAAAAAGTATTTTTACCATCAGTCGTTAAGGCATTGAAACCCTCTTTTGCAATTTCTGGTTCGTCATTGATAGTAATACGATTTTCCCATTTTCCGGTTTTATGATTGAGTACATTGGCATACAAATTTCCTTTTTTATCAATGGAAGTAATGACCGTAGATATGAGGGAAGAAGCGATTTGTGGGCCTCTCGAAACCCCCAAATGTAGCCCTTGCAGACTATCAACAAGCACGGGCGAACTGAAAGTACGCCCTTTATCTATGGAAGAAGCGTAATAAAATGCGTTACCTTTCCCGAAAACTATTTCGATAGATTCGTTTTTACCTATACAAATAGAAGGTTGAATTCCTTTATTTGGGAATAAAATTTGTTGCCCGTGACAGACCGAAATACTAATAAAAAGTATCAGGAATATTTTATCGAACATAGGATTGTATGGTTAAGCATGAGAAATCATGTGAGATTAAATTTTGTAAACTATTGATAGTAAGTTATTTAAATAGAATTAGCAAAAAATATAAACTAATTTTGCCAAGGGATAGCACCATTTTTAAAGATAGAAAAATAATTTTCAAATTTTCAAATTTCTCAACCTTAAAGCATTTACTATTACTGATACTGAACTAAAACTCATGGCAAGTGCGGCAATCATTGGGGATAATAAAATACCAAAAAAGGGGAATAAAACCCCTGCTGCAATTGGCACGCCAAGTATATTGTAAATGAAGGCAAAGAATAAATTTTGCTTGATGTTTTTCATCACAGCATGGCTTAAATTTTTAGCTTTTACAATTCCTTGCAAATCACCCTTTACCAAAGTTATTTTAGCACTTTCTATAGCAACATCCGTTCCTGTCCCCATTGCGATTCCAATATCGGCTTGTGCCAATGCTGGGGCATCATTGATACCATCACCTGCCATTGCAACAGTTTTTCCAGTTGCTTGGAGGTGTTTTATTTCTTTCAATTTATCTTCGGGTAAACATCCTGCTTTGTAGGCACTTAAATTCAGCTCATTCGCTACGGCTTTTGCCGTGTTTTCGTTATCGCCTGTTAGCATGATAACTTCTACACCTTGTTGCATCAGTTCTTGTATGGCTGCTTTACTGGTTATTTTGATGGCATCAGTAATGGCTACAAATCCTTCTGCAATGCCATTAATAGCAATATAAGATACTGTTTTGCCTAATTTCTGCTCAGTAGTAATCTTATTTTCTAATTCCTCTGAAACACCTGCTGCAACCTGTACCATGAGTGCTTTGTTACCAAGTGCTACCTTTTTATTATTAACTGTACCGATTACTCCTTTTCCTGTAACTGCTTCAAAATCTTTCACTTCTATCAATGAAATATTTTTTTCCTGGGCATATTTTACAACTGCTTCGGCTAATGGATGTTCACTGTACTGATTTAGGGAAGCGATGTTTTGTAACAAATCTTCATTTTGTTGAGTAGCATATATCTTTTCAACCGAGGGTTTGCCCTCGGTAATAGTGCCAGTTTTATCAATGATTAAAACATTTACTTTGTTTAAATTTTCTAAGGCTTCGGCATTTTTTATTAAAACGCCTGAGGATGCACCTTTGCCAACTCCAACCATGACAGACATTGGAGTAGCCAAACCTAATGCGCAGGGACAAGCAATAATTAAAACAGCTATAGCATTTATAAAACCGTAAACTAAGGCTGGTTCCGGACCAAATCTTGCCCAAGCAAAAAATGTAAGGATAGCGATAACTACAACAATTGGCACAAAATACTTCGCAATGCTATCTGCTAACTTTTGGATGGGTGCTTTTGAGCGACTGGCATCATTTACCATTTGAATGATCTGTGAAAGCAAGGTTTCAGAGCCTATTTTTTCGGCAATCATTACAAATGATTTATTACCGTTGATTGTTCCTGAACTTACAGAGTCGCCCACTTTTTTATCAACCGGAATTGGCTCACCTGTAATCATTGATTCGTCAATAGCACCTTCGCCAGTTGTTATTTTTCCATCCACAGGAATTTTATCGCCAGGTTTTAAGCGTAGCAAATCTCCCTTTTTAATATCGTGGATTGAAATTATTTTATCTTTACCGTCTATCACCAAAGTAGCTTCAGTTGGGGCTAATTTTAGTAATTCTTTGATGGCTCCACTTGTTTGGCTGTGGGCTTTTGCTTCTAATAGTTGTCCCAATAAAACCAAAGTCAAGATTACAGTTGTAGCTTCAAAGTAAAGATGGACTGTTCCAGTTTCACTTTTGAATTCGTTTGGAAAAAGATTGGGAAATAACATTCCGACAACACTAAACAAAAAAGCGACACCGGTACCAATACCCACAAGGGTAAACATATTCAGATTCCATGTGAGAATAGATTTCCAGGCACGCACGAAAAACATCCAACACGCATAAAAAACTACGGGAAGGGTCAATATAAATTGTAACCAGTTCCATTGTGCACGACCCATTATTTTCATTAATGGGTCATTTGGCAACATTTCTGACATAGCTATTGCAAATACCGGAACAGTAAAAGCTACTGCTATTTTCATTTTTCTTAACAAGTCGTTGTATGTCTTGTTATCTTCTGTTTGACTTGCTGCAATTGGCACTAGGTCCATTCCACAAATAGGGCAAGCCCCTGCTTCATCACGTATGATTTCAGGGTGCATAGGACAAGTGTATTCGGTTTTTTGCGAAATGCTTACTTGTTGTACCAAATCCATCCCACATACAGGGCAATCGCCTGCTTTATCATATAACTTTTCACCCTCACAGTGCATCGGGCAATAGAATTTGCCATTCCCATTATTGGGTGATTTTTTTGTTTCATCAGTGGCTAAAACGGCTGTTTTCTTATCTTCATTTTGCGAAGTAATTTTCACAGCACTGGCATCCTCTATTGTATAATTTCCAACCGCTGAAAGAGAGGTCTGAAACTGTTTGGTAGAAATGTGATTTTTCATTGTAATAACTGCCATTGGTGGGACTAATGTTACAATAGCAGAAACACCCTCAATTGAATTAAGGGTGTTCTCTACTTTTGTGCGACAACCATTACATGACATGCCTGTTATTTGATAGTTATGTGTCATTGCTATTAATTTTCAATAATTTTGACCAATTTCATTCCGCACTTAGGGCATTTATCCCCCTCTTTTCCTGTAACTTCTGGGTGCATTGGGCAAGCATAAGTTGCCACGACACTTTTTGGATTTGCCATTTTGTTAATTTTTAGCAACTTTAGTTAACTTCATGCCACACTTCGTACATTTATCACCCTCTTTTCCTGTAACTTCTGGGTGCATAGGACAAGCATATTTTGCATCTGCTGTCATTTTTGCATGGTCTTTCATGTCCATATCATTTTGAAAGCAATATAAAACACAAGCCATTCCCTTATAACTTGAATGAATATTGCCTATTTTCTTGCCATTGGCATCAAATACGTTACAAGTTTTTCCATTGTCTTTTACACTAAATGTCAAATCACCATTAGCATTATGATAGGTTTTCCCATCTTTACCCATGCGACCCATTAGGTTTCCTTTGGCATCGACTAAATTCCCTTGTCCATCTACATACGCAATTTTGTTTCCTTTTGCATCATTAATTACATTGTCCTTTGTAATTTGACCAACGGTAACGCCACCTTTTTTAATTACTCCTTTTTGACTAATACTCATCATCTGATGTTTGTAATTTGCATCTTGTGCCATTACGGTAGATTGAAATAATGTAATTGCTACAATGAGCAAAGCGATTGTATTTTTTAAAATTTTCATTTTCTTTATCTAATTTTAAGTTTATACTATATAAATGTACTTCGTCTTTCTGATGTCCTTGTTACATAATTTTATATTAATGTTATAAGATTATCGCTTTTGCCAAGAAAAGGGGGGATTTGCTCCTGGCAAACCCCTTTTATCGTTTTTGGACCTTTTATGGTTTTTGGCAGTCTGAAATTATTATAAAGTGTCCGTAACTTTGCCACAAGTAAGCATAGAGCTTCCATAGTAGGGATTTTTTACTGCGGACTCATTACTCAACCAAGCGGCTTTTTTCATTGGGCAATATTGCTGGTAAATAGGCTCACTTGATAGTTTTACACCTTTTGCCATCACATAGAAATTATCAGAAAGGCTTTGGAAAATTTCTCTTTGTTTCTTCAAATCATTTGAATCAGCAATTTTCTGTGCATCAGCAATAATTTTGGTGTTTACTTTTATAAACTCCATGTGCTGTTTCATTTCCATTTTACCCATATCGACGGCTTTCATAGCAGCTACCAATGCTATTGCAGATTTAGCAGATACACTCGCATCCGATGTTACTAAGGCCTCTTTTATAGCATAATATGCATCTAATATTGGTTGTAAAGAAGTTTTAGTTTGTGTTTTGTCACTGTTCATCGAAGTCATGTCATGCCCATTGTGTTCAGAATGGTTATCGGCAGTCATTAGACTTGCTGCTGGTGCGGTTATGCCTGTTATTTTTTGCCACTCCTCTACTTTTTTCTGCAAATTGGCAACTGCTCCTTTCATTTTCTTTTTAGAACCTAACTCAATCGCTTTCTGAGCTGATTTCATCGCTTCCGCATATTCCTTTTGTTCTTCTAAAATTCTTGTTGTCAGATTGACGTAATTGAAATTATCATCAGCCATTTCTTCTGATTTTTTTGACCAAATCAGGGCCTGCTTTAAATCTTTTTTATTAGCAAAATAATACTGTGCTGAGTTATTAAAGAATTTTGCATCTTCTAATTTTTCAACAATGATTTTTTGATTAATTTCATTCATTACCACGGCATCAGCATTACTTTTCAGAGGAACTTTGATTTGGGTATTATCCCAATTTAAATATAGATTTGCCGAGTGGTCTGGCTTAATATCTTCTATAGTTATAGAGAAAGATTCATAAGTCCGTGTGGTCGTTTCAGGCTTTACCTTAATGCGGAACAAGTCTTTTTTTTCATCATAACTAAATGCACCATGTCCTGTTGTGTCTGTATTCAGAATTACAGTCCACTCATTTGGATTAGGAATGGTAAACAGGGAATAGGAACCTTTTTTAACTGCTTTTCCACCAAAAATAATATCTTCACTGAAACGAATTCGTGTACTTTCTCCGGCACCTGTACGCCATATTTGATCAAAAGGAATTAATTCTCCAAATATTTTGCGACCACGCATTAAAGGTTTTTCGTATTTAAGGCTAATGTCCGTAAATCCTACTTTTTGCTTCCATTCAGCTTCTGGACTTGGTGGAGGTGTTTTTAACTCTATTTGTGCATGAGATATAGTGCAGATACCTAGAAACAAAACTATTATTGTTATTTTCTTCATGATTTT
>CALRLN020000176.1:0-9712 GCA_943368675.1 Chitinophaga pinensis
GAATCAGGGCGAAGTGTCAAACGACCAGTTTTAGCTGCCGGAGGAAGTGTACAGGATTGAGTACTGAAATAAGCACCGAACGGGCAACCCAACGAACATTTGTTACGATACTGACATGAGGCACGACCGATACCTAATTGTGCCTTAGCAGCCTCTGAAAGGTTAGCTACGCGGCCAATGGTCATGTGTCGGCCCGGATAATTTTTCTCAATACGCTTGCGAACTTCTTTTTCAACAGCGTACATCTCCATCGGAGGCAGGAACTCAGAGTCCGGCAATTGAGGAAGGTTCAACTTTTCACCTGAAATACCTACGAATTTCTCTACATAAGAATACCACGGAGCTATGTCTTTATAACGAATAGGCCAGTCAACGGCAATACCATCTTTTAAGTTTGCTTCAAAATCTATGTCGCTTAAGCGATACGACTGACGTCCCCACATGATTGACTTACCACCCACAATACCCGGACGGAACCAGTCAAATCTTTTGTCTTCTTTATACATCGAATCTGAATCATTCATCCAGTATTTCTCTGTCATTTCATTGTACGGATAGTCGCGTGATAATTTCGGATGAGATTCTTTCTGAGCAATCGTCAATCGTCCGTTATACTGCATCTGCCAGGGGTCTTTCATGGCGTTTTCATAACCCGTTACGTGTTCCAGTTGCTTGCCTTTTTCGAGCATTATCACACGTAATCCTTTTTCTGTCAATTCTTTTGCGGCCCAACCTCCGGTTACACCCGAGCCAATCACAATGGCATCGTAAGTCTGGGCTTTAATTGCATCTATATTTAAGTTCATCTTTTGTCTGTAAATTTATCTGTGAATAGGTTAAATTAAATAGCCCAGGCTTTTTGTCCTGGTTTGTAAGGGGCCGAGCCATCGAATCTACCCGGAATCGGTAAATATTCCAATGCCTGTGTAGCACCTATTTCAGAAGTAAAATAACCTACTGTTGTCAGTTCTTTCATTCTCAGGAAGAAAGGCTTATCGTTTGTCATGGTTTGTTTTACCATTTCATTTTTATCAGCAGTGCTTAATTCCATAAAGCCTTTACCAAATTTAGATTTGCTGTCAGCATCCAATTTAGCCAGACCCGCGTAGAATTTATCCTGGTCGTCTTTTACATAACAATCACGCATCACTCTGATGATAAACTTATCTGCTCCGGCAGCTTTTGCACCGGGTGTATCAGTTGTTGGAATAATGATGTCGGCAACTTCGGCGATAAGGGCCTCTTGTTCGGCGGTAGTAAGAACACTTTCGCCTGTATTAAGTACTTGCCCCATTACACCAGCAATCACCGGTGGAGATAATACCCCTCCAACTAACAGGGACAATCTCTGAACAGCTTCTCTACGATTCATTCTTGATAAGGTTAATAAAATGGATAATGTTTAATATATTATTTAGTGATTTAGCGAATAAATAAAATAATTTGCCACTACGTAAACAAAGGCGAACGGGGACGCCCAGTCTATTTATCACAATTATTCTCTAATTCACCATTCACTAATTCGTCATTGGATTACCTATGAAAACTATCCCCCACAAACTTCAATACCTCAGGCAAGGCCGTGCGCCAGTATGTCCAGGTATGCCCGCCATCTCTTACTCTGAATTCATGCGGAATCTTCTTGTCAATCATCATAGCATGTAAGGCCATATTGCCTTTAATCAGAAAATCATCATCGCCGCAATCAATATAAAATCTTACTTTTTTCAATTGCTCAGCATCAGCAGTTTCCACTATCTTAATCGGCGCATTTTTATAATAATGGTCTGTCAAGCGTTCTTTCCCCTTCAGGTTTTTGCCATATAAATCTCCGAAAACATAATCGTAACGCGCCTGATCCAGATTGCCGGTTACGATTTCTTCGTCTGTCCATACCGCTGCACTCAGAGGTGCTGCGGCAGTAAACATATCCGGGTGTTTTGTTGCGTAGAGTAGCGTCCCAAGCCCCCCCATCGAAAGACCAGCTACAGCTCTGAATTCTCTCTTAGAACGAATTCTGTAGGTAGTTTCGATATAAGGAATGAACTCTTTAATGAAAAAATCTTCAAATTTCGTCTTACCATCAAATGTATTCATGTACCACGTTACCCCTGCATCCGGCATTACGATAATCATCGGAGGTGCTTCTCCGCTATTGATAACTTTATCTGCAATCTCAGGAGTCTGCCCGAACTGGGTCCAACCTGTTTCATCATCTGTATAACCATGTAATAAGTATAATACAGGGTATAGACGATTGTTTTTCTCGTAGTCGGCTGGTAAATAAATATTATACTTCACCTCCTTGCCTAAAGTACTACTGTTGAGTTTCAGACTTTCTTTTACAATACCTTGTTGCGCAAAACTGAGTGTTGATATAAATAGCAGAAATAGTATACTTATCTTTTTCATGAACGGTTATTTTTGATGGAAACTTTCGCTTACAAATTTAAGAACCTCCGGTAAGGCAGTACGCCAGTAGGTCCAGGTATGGCCTCCCTGACGAACACGAAACTCATGCGGAATCTTCTTGTCTATCATCAGTGCATGTAATGCCATATTGCCTTTAATCAGAAAATCATCATCACCACAGTCAATATAATACCTCACTTTTTTGATGTCTTCCGGATTAGCCGTTTCAATAATTTTCAGGATAGAGTTTTTATAATAATGGTCTGTCAAACGGGCATTACCGACTAAATCTTTGCCGTATCTTTGCGCATAAGATGTAGCCCATTGTGCGTCCGGCATTGCCAGTACTTCTTCATCAGTACGCACCCCTGCACTCAGCGGAGCCGAGACGGCAAATAGTTCAGGGTGCTTGGTCGACATAATCAATGTACCATAGCCCCCCATCGAAAGCCCGGCAATAGCTCTGTATCGCTTTTGTGCCCTGATCCGGTAATTAGACTCTATATAGGGAATAAACTCTTTAATGAAGAAATCTTCGTAAGGCACTTTGCCGTCATAACTATTCACATAGCCGCTTACGCCACCATCAGGCATGGCAATAATCATAGGGGCAATTTCCCCGCTTTCGGTTAATTTATCAGTGATGCCATTGGCTTCTCCAAATTGCACCCAACCTGTTTCATCATCGCCAAAACCATGTAATAAATAAAGAACAGGATAAGAACGGTTAGAAGTAGTATAGTCGGCCGGAAGATAAATATTGTATTTTACGTCCTTTCCTAAGAGTTTACTTTTGATAGTAAGGCTTTCTTTTACAATACCTTTCTGGGCGAACGTAGTAAAAGTTACCAATAAAAACAGTACATTAAAAATGCGTTTCATTGCAGGTGTACAGGTTAAAGGTGAATAAGTAGTAAATATACAATCATAAAGTCTTTAAATCCAAATTTAAAGACTTTATGATTATGCTTTTACAAAAAATAGCTCCAGTCGCTTTCCTCAAATGAGGAAAGACGACTTTTGCTTTCTGGGCTCGGGAATTATATATTTTTCTCTGTTACTATCTGTATAGCCGCTTTCTGAACCGGTGCTTTGCCTGTATATAAGGGAATCACATTTTGACCTATGCCATTCCCAGAGTAGCCAGTATCAGTGAGCCTAATAATAGTGCGTCTTTCATAGTAATAGGTGGTCGTATTTCTAATCAAACATTTTCCGGCAATCTCTTTGAACCGTAGGACAGCGAATAAATTCGCCGTCTAAGACAACAAAGTTTTTTTTATACAAGGCCGGACTTAAGTCCGGCTCACATATACGATGACTCGTTTGTTAATTTAGACACCGAATTTATTCGGTGAAACGCATATTAGATGGGTTATTTAGAATCAAACAATCGCCTTTCTGGCCTCACGATCAGGGTCGTTTTTCATCACACATACATCGTCTAAGATCATTGTTTCACCATTTGCTGTGGTATAAGGCGCCCAATTGGGAAGCCCTCCCCCATTCGGATTACCCGTGCGGGCGAAATTAAGGAATGATTTGGCCATTTTTTCAGACAAACGGCGAGGTCTTGCGCCACCCCCTGTGTGTGTCAGCATCAGGTCGGTATTATAAAACCAGAAACAAATATCATCGCAGTGGAAAGCCCGCATTCTACCATCAAATAGCGGAGGTTGCCAGCCAAACCAAGCTACATATACTGGCGCTTTTTGTTTCGCTTTGGCATCTGCCGCAGCAATGGCATTTTTGCGATTGCTCATAATCATCGACCAGATTTCAACAGGTTTTTTATTAGGGAAAACCTTCGCATAAGCATCTGCAATTTCACCTGATTTTTCGCCGAATCTTGGTTTAATTTTTTCCTTTACTTCATCCAATGATACTTTTTCAAGTGCCGCGCTAGTTCTGCTTGGCGACATTTCATTAAAGGTTGTACTGATAATCAATGGCACATCCGCAGAAAAATGATTGGCATCAGAGAAGAATGGCTTATCACTAAGAAATTTACCATCTGCTACCGGAGCATAACCACCCCTTTGTAGATTCATTCTTTTAGCTTCATCGGCCATAGCGGCAACTGCTTTATTGGCAATGTCGATATACTGTCTCCACGGAATCTGCTGTAATTTATCCAATTCATTAGGTCCCAGGCCTGCTTCTTTCAATACAGCCGCACCCAGTTTTTCAGAATACTCTTTTGGTACACCCGATAATGAAGTCCCGCTTAAGGCCACTGCTTTATGGAATAACCCTTTGGCTGACGGCATTGCCATTAAGGTAGTTACTTTAGCGCCTCCGCCAGACTGCCCAATAATTGTTACATTATTGGCATCGCCACCAAAATTGGCAATATTCTCTTTTACCCATTCAAGAGCCGCTACTATATCCAGCATACCCACATTACCCGAAGCAGCAAATTTTTCACCGCCTACACCTGCCAGATTGGTAAAGCCTAAGGTACCCAGGCGATGATTCAATGAACAATAGACCACATCACCCAGGCGGCTGATATTTTCGCCATTATATCCATCCTGCTCAATGCCATTACCGTTTACAAACCCACCACCATGCAGCCATACTATCACAGGTCTTTTTTTGTTATCCAGCGCCGGAGTCCAGACATTGATTCGTAGACAATCCTCACTTACATCATCATAATTCCAATGGTCAACAAAAGAAGAGTACTGGTCGGCATAGCGTTTGTCCATAATTTGTGGTGCACTGTTACCCCACCATACAGTCGGCTTTACCTCTGACCAGGGTTGCGGTTTCTGTGGAGGCATAAATCGATTGGCTCCTCCGGTATCAGCGCCATACGGAATGCCCAGAAAAGTATGAATACCTCTCAGAATATACCCGCGAACTTTCCCATAGCCCGTATTAGCTACTGCGATATTATCTCCTACAAACAGTATCTGCTCATCCTCTTTCTCTTTATAACCAAAACCGTGGGCATTTGCAGTTAAAGGCGCTGCGCTGCCTATACCAACACCAGCGGCTCCGAGGCCAAGTGTCTGAATAAAATTACGTCTGTTAGATTTCATAAAATATATGTAAAAAAGGTTGAAAGACTTGGGTAATTAATGACATGAATGCGTGATTAATAACTATTTACTGCTTAGATGGCTATGCTTCAGCGAAGTCGAAAGGAGTAGCAAAGCCAAATCATATCTAAATCTACAACAACCGTGATTTTACTTTTTTAAGAATCGACTTATAGTCTGTATCAGCCTATCTATTGCTTTTTTGTAGCGATTTTTCGGGCGAAGCGAAGATGGAGTTACTTGTTCTATAACTTTTTCGATATTGTATTATACCAATCTAAGTCATTGTATCAATTCGTAACAATAATATAAACATTACGGATACATTGCAAATTTTCCATTCTTTTTGAGCAGTTCAGGTTCAGATGAAAAGCTGATAAGTTTGACTCTTTTGAAGGAGGCGTTTAGATAAGAAAATAACATGCGGCAAACATAAAGCACATCTGTTTTGATTGAAAACCAGTCCGCAAACTCACCATTTGCTGACTGGTTTAAGCTATGTCAAAAAAAATTATGGTTTAATGATTCTCTTCTTTCCTTGATTGTCTATCAATTCAACACTCTCAACATCAACAGGCACGGCTAAATTATGCGATGATTGAGATAAAAAGGATGAACCATAAGTCAACTCCTCTTTTCTGCTTTTACCTCCTTTCAGCTTCAGTATAGCTGCTGTTTCATTAGGTAATGCATCTACACTTCTCACCTGTTTGTTGTAAGAAAAGAATTTTAAATCTCCCTTATTCTGTGATGCTGCCATTACCAGTTCTCCTTTTGCATTTTTTAATCTTACCAGGCTCTTGGCATCGCCCATCACACAATAACCACTTGATTCCGGAAGTACGGGAGTAAAATTCCCTTTGCCGTCACCTTTCAGTAGCAATCCATTAAGTGCATCATGCCGACCTACTAATAGCTCTGTCCCGAAATCATTACCTGATATGAGCACATCCAGGTTTCCATCCTGATCATAATCCTGCGCTACCATTCCATAAATCGGTGCAAATTGTGCCTGCATAGGTAGCTCCTTTATCTCAAATTGTCCATTACCTTTGTTCTCAATATAGCTGCTTTTCATCCAGTTTGCTTTCACAATCAGGGCATCCTTTAGTTCTTCAGGCTTTAATATCTGGTCAATTGTCGCTTCCGAGAATTTGGCGTAATTCTGAAACCGCTGGCGCGTCTGAATAAATTGTTTTGCCAGATCATCACGGGTATTATAAGGAAACTCTTTCAATTTCCCTTCCTCATCAGGGAAATACACCGTTGGAATAGCGTCATAAAAACCATCATTGTTAAAATCCTTCGCATATATGCTTACCGGCTGATTGTCAGTTGCTTGCATCAGGGTATTTAAACCCAGGTTACCGGCTATGTAGTCCATGTCGCCATCATTATCAAAATCTCCTGAAGTAATACTTGTCCACCAGCCTGATTTACCGGCTAATGCTCCATTTGGTGTAAGTGGCTCTAGTTTGCCCCTGTTATTTTTTAATATACTAACTGGCATCCATTCTCCCACCAATACTAAATCCTGCCATCCATCATTATCATAATCAGACCACAACGCATCGCAAATCAGGCCTATATTCTGTAGTTTCGGTGCAATCTGAGTAGTAACATCTGTAAACTTCACCTGACCGTTTGAGGTATCATTTCTGAGAATATAACTTGATACAGGTTTAGGATAAGCATTGGGTTCTACCCTGCCTCCAACGAATAAGTCCAAATCTCCGTCGTGGTCATAGTCGGCAGCTTTCACGCATGACCCGCTTTTCAAAAAAGCAGGAATAGCCTGCTCGGTCAATTGAAAATGCCCGCTACCATCATTAATGTACAGTTTATCCTGCAAGGCAGGAGAATCAGGTGTAAATTCATAGCTACCGCTTACAATGTATAAATCCAGATCTTTATCATTATCAACATCAAAAAGTAGTACTCCCATGTCTTCCGATTCCTTTTTAAAACCATCCTCTCCTGACAGTAAATCTTTTATGCTGAATTTGCCTTCTTTATTCTGAATCAGAAATTTACCTTTTCTATATTTAGCTCCACCCACAAACATATCCTCCAAACCATCTCCATTCACATCTCCAACTGCTATGGCCGGGCCATATTGTGATAGTTTATGAGGCAGGAGTTTCTGCACATTAAAATCAATATTATCATCTTCTTCATGCACATAAGGTATTTTGAGTTGAGCGCTGATATCTGAAAACAAAGCCGGAGCAGATACCTGCTCAACAGAAATCTGAATAGTGGCATCGCTCTCTTTCAGGCTTAATATCTGATTGGTTCTGATATTCTTCAGTACCTGTGTCTTTCCGCTTTGCCATACAATTTTCAATTGATCAATTTTCTGAATTTTACCTAAGCCAAAATGTGCCACAGGTTCAACTGAGGACAAATATCCTCTGTATGGTGTATGTTCGTAAACCTGTTTTTGCCCGTTATTATAATCAATCTCTACCTGTGCACCTAAACCCATTATATTCGGCACATTACCTTTAAACCTGATTCGCAGATAGTTGCTTTCCTGTGGTTTTATCTGCATCGAATTATTGCGATAAACAGACGCAGAGTCATTAATATTATTAACGATATAATCCAGGTCTCCATCGTTATCAAGGTCAGCATAAGCAGCACCATTTGAGAACGAGGGTTCCGCCATACCCCACTTCTCAGTTACGTCTTCAAACTGAAAATCGCCTTTATTGCGAAACGCAAAGTTTTTGATTTTAACAGAAGGGATAAATTCCAGAAGATATGTGGGTGAAGCCAGATTATTTACCGTCTGTCGATATGCCATGAAATCCAGGTCAGTAATATCTTTCGGAAAACCATTGGTAATAATAATATCCCTCATGCCATCATTGTCAAAGTCAACTACCATCGGCGCCCAGCTCCAATCTGTTTGAGCTACGCCGGATACAAGGCCGATTTCACTGAAAATAGGCTTACCCGTTAGTGGATTTTTACCTTGATTTACCTGAAGTGTATTGCGTGGATATTGATAAATATAATTGAATTTGTCATTATTCTGGAAAGTCTGATAATTATTGGCCATAGTCATCATCTTTTTCCGTTTATTAGTAAATGGCATCATATCAACCGCTATTATATCGGCAAGGCCATCATTATTAATATCAGCAACATCATTTCCCATCGCAGAATAAGAAGTATGTTTCAGATAATCTCTTGCCTCTTCAACAAAGCCAATATGTTTACCGTCCCGGTGGATATTGATGTAAAGCAAATCATTGGTCAGGAAATCGTTGGTTACATAGATATCTTTCCATCCATCCAGATTAATATCTGTGATATTTACTCCCAGGCCAAAGCCTTCTACCAGAATCCCCTCTTCTTTGGATACGTTTGTGAAATACGCATGTTTTTTAGTTTCGTCCCAATCATTCCGGTAAAGCCTGTGTGTACGTTTAGAAGACCCGTCTTTTAGTGCCGGGCGATACATATTCGGGATATTGACGTCTTCCATCTGATTAACCAATACATAAAGATCCAGGTCTCCATCATTATCGTAATCAAAAAAAACTGAGTTCGTAGTATGTGTGGTATCTGCTATGCCATAATCTGCCGCCATTTCTTTAAAAGACGGAATCCCATTCCGTCCAACGCCCTGATTCACATATAACAAATTAGCTCTTTGGCCGGCAACTTTTTTCACCGAAGCAGAAATATAAATATCCAGTAGATAATCATTATTAATATCTACTACGCTTACCCCGTTGCACCACTTTCCCTCACCGTCTACATGGGCATCTGCAGTAACATCGGTAAATTTCAATTCATTATTCTTATCGGTTCCCTGATTCAGATATAGCCTGTTAGGTACCTGATTTCCGGTAAAATATACATCCACTTTATTATCATTGTTAAAGTCGCCCATGGCCACCCCACCACCATTGTATACATATTCAAAGGCTACAATATTCATGGTATCGTTTTCTGTGATTCTGTTAGAAAACTGAATACCGGTTTCGTCAGAACGTAGTTTAGTAAATACAGTCTCTACCTTTTTATCGCAGGAGAAAAGTACAGGAATCAGAATTAACAATAATAGTTTTCGGAGCTGATAGTACATAAAATCAGGTTTCATTAGTAAAAAAACAGGTAGTGGTGTTCTTAAAAAAACAGAGATGGTAAAACTACCATCTCTGTAAAATTAAACTTTTTTTTCTAAAACAATAACTCAATAATTATTTATAAGCCGGATCCTGCTCTAAAGTTGCCTT
>CALRLN020000177.1:0-9665 GCA_943368675.1 Chitinophaga pinensis
GCCAGCCATGCTTTTCTTTCTGCATCACCCTTCGGCACCTGGTCCAGGTAACCACCAATCCAGGGTAGCCATTCGTATACCTGCGACACGTGAGCATCAAGCGCATAAACTTTTTGCTCATATACAGCCGAAATATCTACTACTACATCTGGCCTGAAAGGGTTTGGTCGCTGAAAATTATCCTGAAAATATAAGAAAACCGGGTTCTTTTTCAATGGTGGGCTATCAGGCGCTACATTTGGTACACCAACCATATAAGCAGCATCCTGAACCAATACGCCTGTATATCTATGGTCGGGGTGATAATCATTCGGGCGTGGGGCAATGACCATATCTGCTCCCCATTCCCTGATTTTACGGATAATCTGTAACCTGACATTCAGATTAGGTAATAGCTCTCCGTCATGGTTATCTAATACATCATATTCTACCCCGAATCTTTTACCTGCTTCTTTGGCTTCAGCAAATCTTCTTTTGGCCAGCATACCGCCTCCCTCACTCTGGTGCCCGGCATCGCCGTTGGTTACTGAAACAAATTTTACAGCATGACCCATTTTTGAGAGTATTATCCCTAAACCACCTGCATCTAAATCGCAGTCATCGGGGTGAGCACCAATCATAATAATTCTCAGGGGTTTCTGTGTCTGGCTGTAAGTCGTTACACTTACCAGCAGAAAAGCCATTAATAATATACGTCTTAACATAGTTGAATTGTTTAAAGGGTTGAATTTGTTAGAGCATGGTTAAATTTTGTTATTGTGACCTATTTTTTAAACATCCTCTCAATTTACCGCTAAAAATATAATATTTTTACATCGTTTACAATCTATTCAAGACACAAAAACATTGGTATTCATGAATAAGGGATATTCTTTTTTCTACCTGCTGTTTCAGCTCAGTTGGTGTATTGCTGCCCAGACGCAACAGGCTTCTGATAATGGCAAACTGATTATACTGAAAACACCGGATTTTGAAGTCGATGGTAAAGGCACAAGCCAGCATTGGAGCAAAACCAATTGGGTTTCTTTACCCCAACGCAGAAAAGATGGCAAAGTTTATACGACTGATGCCAAAGTATTATATTCAGAAACCGGTATCTACTTTCTGTTTCATTGTCAGGACTCATTGATAACCTCAACGTTGAAAGAAGATTTTGCCAATTTGTATCTGGAAGATGTAGTAGAGGTTTTTCTATGGACTGATGAAAGCATGCCAATTTATTTTGAATATGAGCTATCACCCTATAATTATGAATTGCCTATTCTGGTGCCAAATATGAAAGGCGCATTTTTAGGCTGGCGTCCCTGGCATTATGAAGGCGACAGAAAAACCCGCCATGCCGCCCATATTGAAACCCAAAATAATGCAGTTATAGGCTGGAATGCCGAGTTTTTTATTCCTTATGCCCTATTGAAACCGCTGAATAAGGTGCCTCCCCAAAAGGGTAATCAATGGCGGGCCAATATGTACCGCATAGACTATGATAAGAAAAGCTCGGCGTGGTCATGGCAACTGACAAGAACCAATTTTCATGATTTTGAGAAGTTTGGCACCTTTATTTTTGATTGATTTTATCAGCCATCACTGCGCTTGCACGATAATCAGGTCTGGTACCCTATTATCAGTTCCTATTGCTTTTTTTCTGAAAAATCTTTTACATTTGCCCAAAACAGAAACCAACAATGACTTTACAACAACTTTTTCAGCGAATTGGCGAAAACCCTAATTTCCTGCTTTTCTATTTCCTGATTATTCCTGTCGCAGCCATTATAGCAGGTTTTTTAGGCAAAGGCGAAGGGCATCTTTCACCCTGGAAATACCTCTACGCTGTCCTGATTTATCTGGTAAGTGTACCTGGCATCTTTGCAGTTGCTCTGAATATCTATTTTTTTCTGTTTCAGAAAGGTGATGTGATGCAGACCGATGTATATATGCAGATTCTCCCCATTGTTGTGATGCTGGTTACTATATTTATTATCCGCAGAAACGTTGACTTATCACTAATTCCCGGTTTTGATAAGATTTCGGGTCTATGGTTTATGCTTTTTGCTACCATGTTTCTGATGTGGCTTTTAGAGAAAATACACATTGTCGTTTTCTCCTATCTGCCTTTCCAATACTTATTGGGTATTTTTGCAGTGCTTTTCATTCTTATCTATATAGGCTGGCGACGTTTCGTAGCTAAATAGGGTTTTTCTCATGTCTTTATCGGATAAAAGAAGTTTTTATAAACTTCTCAGAGCTATTACGGTTAATATCTTATCCGTTCAAATTGCATACTGCTTATGAAAAAAACATACTTAGTCCAAGAAGAGCCTGAAGACCCCGTCAATCGGTCGCAATCAGTAGTCAATAAAACAATCCTATTAATGACTATCAATCTGATAGGTATAGGTATCATTTTCATTCTGCCTAAAAATGCTTCTTTCATTCAGTTTAAAGTAAATAGCTTTTATGCTACCAAAGCACGTTTAGGTGCTGATTCAGATAGCCTTGCCCGATATAAGCTGACTTATGCCAAAGAAGTTGCCATTATTCATCTGCTAGATTCAGTATTACAAAAAGACGATATTTTTCTTTTACCTCCGCAATATTATCTGGTAGAAAATGCTTATCAAACGAAGGGTTCTACTGACCCTTATACCTGGACATACCCGAGCAAGTTTAAGAATCTGGCCATGGGCAAGGTGAATTTTATTGAAATTACTTATCCTGATTCTGTATTACAAAAAGCCACGTATACCTTTATAGCCAGCAGAAAAAAGGGGCTCCAGTTAGTTAATTTAAATGCGTATTCTTCGGCACAAAAAGAGGCAATTATTCAAAAGCTCAGGACTTATAGGCCTTTTGGCTTTTTTATCCCACAAACAGCCGTTGATTATCTGAAACAGAAAAATAAGACTCAATGGAAGCCATAGCTATTTTTACACATATCATTACCGGGGCAGGGTTATTGAGTCTCTTTCGCATAAAAAGGCATATCATTGCTTTTGTATCTTTAGCCTTTTTATTGGGTATTGGTATTGCTTCTTTCATTCCTTTTGTCTTAGAACTGGTTCATATCCGTATCGATAAAGTTTCGGTTCTAGGTAGCTTGGTAATAGTAGCAGTGGCAGGTATTATCAGTTGTATTATTCATAGAGACTTTCTGAAGGAATTAATCAGGATGGAGAATCTGAAAATCCGGCTTTATGAAATTCCCTTTTTTCTGATCACAGTCTATTTTATGTATATCAGCCTCTGGAAATGCTATTTTTATCCGAATATTCCCTTTGATACCATTGTTGGGCCGGAACTAATAGCCAAAGCCACTTTCTTTGAGGGCACTCTCCGGAATAGTGTGTATACCGACTTCTTAACGAAAACCTATCCGCTAAGTAATCAGCCTTATTATGCACCATTCATTATGCTGATGCAGGTTATTTACTTATGCATGGGGTCACTATTTGGCAAGGTCTGGCTTTCAGGGATGGTACTGGCTTTTTTCTTATACTTTTATTTCGAACTAAGACACTATATTCACCCGATACTAGCCGGGTGGTTGCTGACCCTCCTGTGGTTCATGCCTGAACTCTATTCATATACTTATCTGGTACAGACCGATTATCCGAATGCTATATTTTTATTCATAGCTTTTAGCTGCCTGTACCGATACTACCTAGACAAAATACCTAGACAAGCTGATTTCTGGCTATCAAGCCTGTTTTTTGGGTTGGCCTGCTGGACACGCACCGAAACTATTCTTTTTCTACCTGTTGTATTGCTGCTTTTGCCCCGGCAAAGATTCATCCAAAAAACTTTATCTTACAGTATCATTCCTCTGGCCTTGTTTATAGGTTGGAATTACTTGTTCTTAGGTGTTCTAGTACCCAAAGCTGTTCCTTTAGGTGTTATTAACTTTAATTTCAGTCATTACTTTTCCCGTGGTTGGGCCACTCTGGCAGGCACTCACAAAATCATGTTTGATATAGCTTACTGGAACTATAGCTTTATTCTGTTTTTTATACTTCTGCTTATCAATATCAGTCTATACCGAACCAGAACCGAGCTGCTCAAACTAAGCTGGGTAATGGGTGTGCATATTATATTTATGCTCATTGTGCTACATATTGAAGGTGCCAACATTCCTTTTACTTTCAGAAGAGGCTTTTTCAAGATTATTTTCCTTACCTTATTTTATGCAGGCACGAGTCAGTTATTGATTAATTGCTCCAGGTGGATTGAGCGGAGGGTTGAAAACAGGTAAACGCTGAAACTCAATCACTTATCAGAAAACCTAAGGAAGCATCAGAGGTGGGTTCTGATACACTGCGTGGGTCAGGTTTTAATTCTACTTTTCGCATAGACTCAATATCTATTGAATAGAACCCGAAATCCTCAACTACTTTACCACTCAGATAGTATATGCCCGACCCGCGTAACGGATATTTCTCTAAAGTCTGAGGAAAATGAACGGTATCGAAAAATTTGCCCGATAAATCATAAAAATAGCCAAAGCCCATTATCTTGCCATTCTTTGCTCTGATAGATTTCCATGTTACCAGATAGCCGTATAAACTTATGTTCTTGCCAAACATTTCATGCAGGTTATCGGAGGTGAGCGTACTTGCCAGAGGTTCGGCACATAATTCAAAAGGAGAACTGATGGTAAAATCCAGAAACTCAATCTCATCATAGATATCTTCCAGCGGGTCGAACGATAAAGCCGGGAGATTGGTTTCAGGCTCCAGATATTCAAATAATGCTTCTTTATAGACCGAAGGCTTATAATTATTATGAAGCAGCAGATGGGCTTCCCATAACAATTCTTTTTTCGATACGCCAAAGCTTCTGAAAGCTCCCAGTCTGATTAAAATAATGAGTTGTTCAAGGCCTAAAGCAACACGATGAGCAAAATCAGAAAATGATGAGAAAGGCCCATTCTTGTGTCTTTCGTTCAGAATCCTGTCTAAAATCTTTACTTCAAGACTTTTGACATGCACCCAGCCCAGCCAGATGGTTTTCCCTTTAATGCTGGTAAGGAACTGGCTTTCATTAATATCCGGCACTTCTATTATGGCTCCGCAACGCTTGGCCTCATGTATATAAAATTCGGTCCGGTAAAATCCTCCGAAATTATTGATAACAGCCGTAATAAATTCCAGAGGAAAATAGGTCTTCAGAAAGAGACTCTGATAACTTTCTACAGCATAGGAGGCCGAATGAGCCTTCGAAAAACTATAGCCTGCAAAGCTCTCTACCTGCCGCCATACCTCTTTTGCCAGTTCATCACTATACCCCAGTGCTTTACAATTGATAAACCATTTATCTACTATTTTTTCAAACTCCATCCTTGCCCTGTATTTGCCCGACATGGCACGTCTAAGCATATCCGACTCTCCGAGGGTCATACCGGCAAACCCATTGGCTACTTTTATTACGTCTTCCTGATAAATCATTACCCCATAGGTATCTTCCAGCAATTCCTTCATTCTGGGGTGCAGATAATTAATATTATATGGGTTATGGTGCCGCTCAATATAGGCTTTCATCATACCACTGCTTGCTACGCCGGGCCGTATGATAGAGCTCGCTGCCACCAGTGTCAGGTAATTATCGCATCTGAGTTTCCACATCAACTGCCGCATAGCCGGTGACTCTATATAAAAACAACCCATGGTCTCGTTGCTCAGCAATCTTTTCCTTATACCTTCATCTGTCTTAAACTTCTGCACCTGATGAATATCAATGTTGATTCCGTGGTTTTCACGTACTATATCAACCGCCATTTTTATATGCCCCAGCCCCCGCTGAGACAACACATCGAATTTTGCAAAGCCTATTTCTTCGGCTATGTACATATCCCACTGACATATCGGAAAACCTTTAGGCATAGGTTGCAGGGCTGTATAATTGAACAGGGGTTCTTCTGAAACAAGAATCCCACCCGCATGGATTGATAAATTCTGAGGGAAATCGTCCATCATAGGTGCATATTTCAGAATATACCTCATGTATTCGTTCTCCTGTGCCTTTTCAGGATATTTCAGATAGGTGTCTATTTCTGCTTTGGGTAATCCGAATACTTTAGCAAGCTCGCGTATGGCCGAATTACGCTGAAACGTATTATAGGTTGCCAGCAGACATACATGCTCTTTGCCATATCTTTTAAAAAAATACTCGATAATCTCATTGCGCTCATCCCAGCTGAAATCTATGTCAAAATCAGGAGGTGACGTTCTCTGGGGGTTTATAAATCTTTCGAAAAACAGGTCTAACTCAATCGGGTCAACATCTGTAATGCCTATACAATAAGCTACTATCGAATTAGCTCCTGAGCCCCGGCCTACATGAAAATAACCTCTGTTTTTTGCATAATTAATGACATCCCAGGTCATCAGGAAATAAGCCTCAAAATTAAAGTCTTTTATAATGTTCAGTTCTCGCTCTATGCGTTCAAGCACTTTTTCGTCAGACACATCATACCTCTTAACGGCTCCATCAAATGTAAGTTTACGAAGCAGGGCGGTGTCGGTTTCTTTACTATCAGTAAAAACTTTTTTGTTTTTATCTGTTGCAGGGTCAAACTCAAACTTACAGGCGTTCATCACTGCTTCTGTATTTCTTAAGAAAAACTGACAATTGCTGAATTTCCCAAGCAGTGTGGGCATCTCAATAAACATTTCATCAGGATAAGCCTCTTCGCTCTTCGGCAATTTACTCAACAATACATTCTTGCCGATAGCTCTCAGCAAACGGTGCAGATTATAGGTAAGTTTGTCATGAAAAGTTACTGTTTGCATCACCAGAACTTTCTTGATTGCCGCATGTTTCTGATATTTAAAAAGCTTGTTTATTTCCCAGAAACGTATGCCAATATACTCGTTTTCATCAAGGGTGGGGTTCGATTCAAAATAATTGACCGGATAAATCGTAAAGCTATTCCTGAATGGCGGCGCTTTCTGTGGGAATGGCTTGCCTGACTCCAGATATTCAGACAAAAACCTGTTGATTTCGTTCAGACCTTTCTGGTTTTTTGCCAATGCTATGTATTTCAGATCATTACCGTTTCTGAATTCTATTCCGACGATAGGGGTTATCTTGGCCTTACCGCATTCTTTTATGAAGTCGAATATGCCAGATACATTATTAATATCTGTAAGGGCAAGGCTCTCACACCCGGCTTCTGCGGCTTTGGCAACGAGGTCTTTTATACTGAGGGTTCCGTAATTGAAACTAAAGTAACTGTGGCAGTTTAAATACATTATAATAAAGGTTTGGATATTTGCTATTTACTGGGTCAATGCTAGCCTTTGCGGTTTAACTATGGGAGGCTTTATCTGCTGTATACCATAGGCCCTGCCTACTATTTTTTCGCCGTGCTTGTGCTTTACTTTATCCATAGCCTGATGCAAAGCAGCCAGTTTAGACGAATTATCGAACAGGTTTATCTGAGAATACCCCTGCACCAGTTTACTCAACCGCACACCTATCAGCCTGATTAATAATCGTTTATCGTACAGATTATCAAACAGATTCATCACCTTTTCTATGATTACCTGATCGTCTGACGTATAAAAGACGTGGGTTTGCCGGGTGTAGGTATCAAAATTTGAGTAGCGTATCTTTACAGTAATAGTACCTGCGCATTTTACCTGCTGCCGTAAGTCGAAAGTCAGGCTTTCTACCATAAAAACTAATATTGATTTAAGCCTGGCTACATCTGTTGTGTCTTTATCGAAAGTCATTTCTTTTGAGAACGACTTCTGGTCATGATAGGGTACAATGGGCGTATCATCAATACCATTGGCTCGCTCCCAGAACAACTTGCCATGCTTCCCGAATACAGCTTCTAATAATCTTACAGGCATAGCTGCCAGCGTGCCGATGCTCTGTATACCCATCATGCGCATCGTTTTAGCAGTAGTATCGCCCACCATTGGCAACTTATTAATAGTCAATGGTTTCAGAAACATACTTTCGTAGCCCATCGGCACCTGTAATTTCCCGTTGGGTTTTGCCTCGTTAGTAGCTACTTTACTAACGGTCTTGCTGGTGCTGAGGCCAAAGGTGATATTGAGGTGGGTTTCCCGGGCAATCTTCTCTTTGATTTCTTTTGCCCATTTATAACAACCGAAGAATTTCTCCATACCTGTAAAATCACAGTAGAACTCATCAATACTGGCTTTTTCGAGTACGGGTACCGATCCGCTTATAATTTCGGTAACTATATTAGAAAACTCTGTATATGAGTGGTGGTCGCCTCTCACAAATATGGCATCGGGGCATAGGCGCTTAGCCAGTTGAGAAGACATAGCAGAGTGTATGCCGAACTGGCGGGCTTCATAGCTGGCCGAGGCTACCACGCCCCGTTCGCTTGAGCCACCAACCACAACAGGTTTACCGATAAGTGATGGGTTTTTCAGTCTTTCGACAGATACAAAAAAGGAATCAAGGTCATAGTGTACTATGGCTTTTTCCATGGGTTTTTAATTTGTGGATAAATATTTTTTGGGATTCTGCAATAAATGTATTGTCATTTTGTGTAATATTGTCTATACAAATTGTGTAGTTAATGGAAAATCAATTAATCAGTCAACTGAAAATAGCACGGAATGTAAAATTATTGAGGCTTGGTAAAGGGCTTACACAAGAGCAACTGGCCGATGCACTGGCTATTCCGAGCACCCGCTATGCCAATTATGAACAAGGCACAAGGGCGATTCCGATAGATACACTGCTGTCTATCTCATCATATTTCAAGATTGCGCTGGATGCCATGGTGAAGTATGATCTGAGCAAGGTTGATTTGAAAAGTCTGATAAAAATAGGAGAAAACCGCCTGCTTTTTCCTATCATGATTAAAGACGACGGTAAGTTTGAAAGCATTGAGGTAGTGCCTGTAAAAGCTTCGGCGGGCTATCTGAGCGGCTATGCAGACCCCGAATTTATAGAAACCCTGCCGAAGGTTTCCTTGCCGTTTATTGGTAATGGTACACACCGGGGCTTCCCGCTGACAGGAGATTCTATGCTACCGATTCCGGATAATTCTATTATTATCGGGAAATTTATTGAGCATCTGGGCGATGTACGGGACGGACACACCTACATTGTTGTTTCAACCACGGGTATTGCTTATAAGCGGATATATGTAAAAAAACAGGAGGGCATTCTGATGATGGTATCAGATAACAAGGTGTATCAACCCTACGAAATTCCGCTGGACAGTGTCATTGAATTATGGGAGTTTAAATGCTACATAAGCACCAAAGAATACGCCCCCGATGAATACTCCCTTGAAAATCTTTTCCAACAGATGAATGGACTTAGTAAAGGTATTGAGGAGATAAAGATGAGGATTGGTGGGTAGGGGTTTGAATTATTATTAATAGAGAGAGTTTGGTTAAGATTATTTTCACTGCATTCACCCAAGAATGATTAAGATTCAACAAATAAAAGTTCCTTTTGTAGAGGTACTGTTTGCAGTGGTTTCCTAACAAGCGTCAGTCGCCTTGGATATGGATACATTTTAGTAGTAAGATGCTATAATTAATTGACTTTCAATTAATTACGCTTTTTCATTTTGTTGGAGTTGTAGGTTTGTTAGTAGAATAACTATAACGACTAATTTACATATAGGTTATTTTTTCTAAAAAACCATTATTTTTAATACGCCTTCCTTCTCA
>CALRLN020000178.1:0-9632 GCA_943368675.1 Chitinophaga pinensis
TGGGAAATGGATTACCGAAAGCGATAGCATCAAATACAAGACCAATATTCGACCTTACTGCGTTTGTTGCCCTGAGAAGCCAGTAATCCGGAAATGCCAGAAAGGGTAGGGCAGAAATCAGAGCTACGGCTTCATTATTTTCGGCAGTATCAAATAAGGTGTCAATAGCTTTAGTATAAGTATCTTTATCAGAACTGTCAAGTTTTGTGAGTAGGTAAACTCTTACTAGCCTGTCAAACATCCAGTTTTCAAATGAAACTCCATTAATAGTCTCCTGAGATTGAACAGGATTTTTACTGATAAACCTCGGAGTAATAACAAAAGAGGTTTGCAGAGATTGCATATTACCCTTTTCTTTTGCTTCAATCCAACTCAATTCTTTTGATGATGCCTGAACTTGTATTTTATCAAGCAACAATGAATAATAACTCATCCCGATAAGTACTATTTATTAATTTTAAGCAAATCTAAAGAAGAATTTTGATGTTCCTTTAGTATTTAAACAAAAAATTAAGATTAAAATAGCTTGTCTGACTATTACTAAATCAGTTATATTAGTTTAATTAATTTAGAATTAGCGCACTTTAATATAGACCGTTAAATAAAAATATTAAAAAAAATAAGATTTATTAAATTTTTTAATAAAAAGACAATATATTTAATAATTAATTTTCTTAATTGAATTATTAATTTTGCTTACGTCGTCATACTGCTGGAATCTGAACCAGAACACCTAACCATCGTTACAAATAGTTACTGAAAATTATTCTCTTGAAAATTAGAGTAAAGTATTCCTATGGCCTTACATCGATACACTTATAAAGAATTCACATGTTTTCAAACGATTACATTAACTATTTAATTGAAAGAGGTAATGATGAACAAACACAATTATTGAGTACCGTAAAAAAACTGCCGATTGATTTTTTTGATACCCTATGTGCATTTTTGAATACGAATGGAGGTGAGATCCTCATTGCGTATTCATATGATAATGGCATTACGGGGTTGACAGAAAATGAATTTAATATTCTTGAAAAGAATATTATAAGCGGTATTAATAACGCCAATAAAATTCATCCCAAACCCAGAATTGTGATAAAAACTATTTTTTATCACCAGGAAAGAATCCTTTACTTAAAAATCCCGAATAGCCAGTCGGTTCATACAACCAATAGTGGGCATTATATTTATGAGCGGAGAGATGCTTCAAATGTCCTTGTTGAGAAAGTTTCCGATCAGCTAAGAATTCAGGAAAGGAAAAGATTCTATTATCCTGACAATAAAATAATAAAGTATATTGAGGCCGAGCATTTTAATATGGAGGTCTACAATAAAGCAATGAAGATGATTTTGCAGACCAGGCCATCTCACCCATGGTTAAACATGGACTTTGAGCAGGTAATGAAAAGCTCTGGTTTGTGGCGGGTTGAATTAGAAACTAAAGAGAGTGGATATACTGTAGCTGCAATACTTCTTTTTGGTAAAGATGAGGTAATCAGGGCCATTTTTCCGAGTTTCAGAATAGATGCCTTGCGCGAAAAAGATGGTTTCGATGGATATTATGATAGAGAAACCTTTTCTACAAACCTGATTGATACCTATTATCAGCTGATGGAGTTTGTCCACAAGCATCTTCCTGATTTTTTTGTTATAAATAATACTACCAGGGTCGGTATACGGGACTTGATGTACCGTGAAGTATTTATAAATTTTCTAACCCATCAGGATTATAGCTCTGGGCTACCTGCGAAATTTGCTATTACTCATGTGGATGGAACATTTACGGCGAATAGCAACAGATCAAGCCTTAATAAGAATATTGACCCGAATAACTACCAGCCTATTCCTAAAAACCCGATTATCGGACGCTTTCTGAGAGAATTAGGTCTGGCAGAAGAACTAGGTTTCGGTTTGAAAAAAATAGCTGCCTTTGTAAGTCAGTTTTCCGACGAAAAACCTCAGTTTCACGATGGCCCAACTTTTTTAACTTCTATACCGCCAATAACAAAAAAGAATACGACAGAAGAGGAAGCAATAAAAAAGGATGAGTACAGTATTGGGTCAACTAATATTTATCCAAAACAAACTCAACTACCAATACAATTGCCTGTAATTAAGGACAATCAAACGCATGAAAGAACTTCAAATAGTCTACTTTCTATTTTTGACGATTTAAGCGAACAAAAAAGAGAAAGAATGATTAATATGATATTATTCCTTAATCAGGCTAAACATGGCACTACACAGATTTTAATTAAGCAACTTGGTGTTTCAAGAGAAACCATTGCCCGTGAAGTAAAAATAATGAAAGAATATCGCCTCATTGAATTCAGAGGTGCACTAAAAAATGGATATTATTATTTAACGGAAAGAGGGCAGGCAATAGCCAAACAATTAACCGAAAATAATAGATCTGATTAATTGATGAAAACCCAATAATATCTATCCTTACATTTATTGAGAGGTAAAGTTTAGCATTACATTTTTCTGAACCGGAATCCGCTTATCCGACCCGGTAAACAATTCGGTATTCTCATTCAGCATTTCATTAAAAAATGTAACTTTTCTGAGCATTGCCCATTTTTCAGGATGTAAGTTGAGCAAATATTTCACTGCTAATCTTTGTTGATTTACCTTACCCCTTGCATGTGCCTTGTATCGAGTGGTGGTAAGGCATTCATTGACTCGTTTCCTTCCGCGGGTCGACTTTTTCGCTGCAATATTGCTATGGAATTCCTGATGAGCCAATTTGTCGAGATCTATAATTTTGATAACATCAAAATCAGTAAAGTAATCGTTCGCAACAGTTTCTAAAAAATCCAGATTCTTTCGTACAGTGCCAACTGTCTTGGTGTTAAGATGAAGCTGATACAATGTCGATTTTTGATTGTCTTCTTTTACCACAAAGCCTTTCTTATAATTATTGAATAGATGTTCTATTTCAAAACCATCAATAATAGAGAAATCAGGTTTTAATAAATCCAAAAGATAGCCATTTATAAAGTGTTCTAGCGAATGCACCCCGTCCGGCCACTCCTGCTTTGATAAAAACTCAATTGCAGATTTGTCTAAAATAACGTTTGCTCCAGAGTTTATGAGAGTATAATGCAGCATAAATTTAAAATCTTCGATACGTTCATGAAACATAGGTATTCTCAAAGTCTGACCCTGTAAACAATAATTTAGCAAGTGCCATTTAAATTCACCTTTATTTACAAGTGTATGAAGGTTTTTCGTACTGCCTACAATTAAATTAAAATCAATTTCAACTCTATGTTCTCTGCACGAACTACCTACCGGGACAATATATCCGCTTTTAAGCGCATTGAACAAAAGCTCCTGATTGGCAATGCTTAGCTGTTCTATATGATTAATGAAAAGAAATCCCTGGTTAGCCTGTTCTAGTTTTCCTATTTTTTCTTTTCCCTGACTAGGTACATACCTGTTATTGAGAATTCTCTTAAACTGTCCAAAAGCTTCCGCTTCAAAATTTTCGTTAGATATTACTGAGCAATCGAGTTCAATAAACGGTACCTCGTAAGAAAGGTTTTTGAATAAGTAAATAAATGTGGATAGGTCCTTAATTTCATGGCCGGATTTCCCATAAATGAGTAAATTATTCCCAGATGATATAGCCTTTGTGGTCTCTTCAAAAAAGGCCTTTGCTTTATCGCTTTTGCCTAGAAAAGATTTTTCGAAATAGGGTATACGTTTCAGAATATCTTCATCGTGTATATCGGTATCTTTGAAAAACAACGAGCGGAAAATTTCTCGTTCCTGAATAAATATCTCTCGCTCGGATTTCAGGCAATTAAACAAGTAATTAATAGTCTCGTGTTTTTTTGTTTCTAAACTTTTTGATGCTTCAGATTTTGCCAGAATGACTTCTTCCTTCAGACTGGTCACCTCACGTTCATATTTGTTTTTTATCAAATCATTTCGTTTTAAACACTGCTCAATCCGGAATAAAATCGCCTTAAATGCGGAAAATTGACTTTTTGCGTCAATCTGATAGCGTTCAATAACATCAAACAATCCTCCTTTTTGATATAGACTAAAAATATCTTCGTAGTTATCTCTGGGCGAGATAATCATTATTGTAGGAATCTCCGGGAAATTCCTATGAAGTCCCCAGGCAAATTCAATACTTTGCTTGGTAGAGGAGAAAATGTGCTCATCTATAACAATGGCATCAAAATCATTAGTAGGGCTATCCAATAAATTAAAAACAATAGCCGGGTCTAATTCGATATGTATGGCATGGTTTTTTCTTAACCATAGTAAGAAATCAGCACGTTCGTTGAAGAACTTTCCAGTTAATAGTAAATTCATTTATGTTAAGCACGTTATAAGGTTTGGTATAAAGCTACTGGCTATTAAATATTAAAGTTATTAGCATAAAACTAATATAAACTAAGCTCCTGATAATGAAGTGCTTATGCCTGTTTTATTGAACAAAATAAATTATTTTCAGGTAGGAGTGACTTCATTTTTATGGCTATATTTTAGTTTTCATTATCAGAAAGTGAGTAAAACTATTAAATCAGGATACTAAACACAAATATTTATTATGTCAATTGTAGCATGACATAATAAATGCATATTAATCACTAATAATATTTAGTAAATGAGTGAAGAATCAAGCAAAAAACTAACTTCATTAACAAGGTCGTAATTAGTTGATATTCAAGACATTAAAATTTAATAATAATTGATTTCTGAATTTTGAACGGATTTAAAACGAAAAAAAGAAATAAACGCCGGAGGAGAGTATTTTAATAACCCGAACAGGGCGGAGATGTATTAGATAAGTGCTTTATAAATTTCAAGGCCACAAAGGTAAGAATTAATTCTATTAAATTAAAGAGTTTTTGAATACTTTCTCTAAATGGATCATTATCCTTTCTAAATCATGTTGGTTGAAAAACTCGAGAATAACAACGCCATTTTCGCCATTTTCTGATTTCATAGTAACATTTGATATAAGATTTCCTTCTAAAGATTTTACAGTCTCTTTAAAATATTGCTGAAGCGACGAGGATTGGGGTTCGTTAATTTTATAGGGAAGTTTCTTAGGTAAGCTTTTTACCATTTCTTCAACTTGCCGCACAGATAAATTATATTTAAGAATTTTTTGAAGTACCGAGAGTTGTGTTTCGGAGTTTTCCAGTGAAATAAGAGATCTGGCATGGCCCATAGATATTTTTCCTGCAATTATAGCCTTTTGGATTTCGGAAGGGAGCTTTAGCAGTCTTAGATAATTATTAACAGTGCTTCTGTCTTTACCGACATTTGCCGCCAGTTCTTCATTAGTTAGATTGTATTCTATTATCATTCTTTCAAAACTCAAAGCAATTTCTATGGCATTGAGATTTTCTCTCTGAATGTTTTCAACCAAGGCCATTAATGCCGATTCCTCATCGTCAGCATGTCTTATATAAGCAGGGATTTTCGATAACCGGGCTAATTTACAGGCACGCAGTCTTCTTTCTCCAACAATCAATTCATAATGATTGCCTACAACTCTTACTGTAATAGGCTGAATTAAACCATGTATTCTGATTGATTCGGATAGCTCAATCATTTGAGTATCCTTGAATTCTTTTCTTGGTTGATGCGGATTTACCCTTATCAATGATATATCAATATTTTCAACTCCCTGGAAATGCAAAGCAGGACTTGTATTGAGTTCGACGTCAGAAAGCAATGCGGATAATCCTCTTGGTTTACCAATATATTTCATCATTATTTCAGGATTTTTTCTGGTATCTAATAAAACTCTCAGCCGGAAGTAGTATTTATCTCCCTCCATAATTTACTAATAATAGATTATTTCTTAGGGGCCGTTTAAGGTTCTGGCAATTTTTAGCCAAGTGCAAACTGACCTATAGCATAATCGTAAAAATTAAGACTTAATTGTTTTGTCTCATTTTCCTCAAAGAATCTTAAATAATAACCGTTGTTATCAAGAATGATAAATTCTCTGTAAATCCCGTCTGTCGTATCGGCTATTGGTGCAATTATGTCAACTTTCAGCCTGATTGCCTCCCAAAGTTCGTCTAAATCGTGTACCTCAAAATTTATATGATAAGGGAAATTATTAATAAATTTTGAGTTGTTAGTAAAAATAAATGTGGTTGAATTAAAAGAAAATACTACCTGTGAAGTAGAAATGTTATCACAATTTATTCCTAATATCACAGAATAGAAATGACGTGTTTCTAACAGATCAGAGGTATATAATTGCAATGATATATTTTTGGCCCAATGTTTTTCCATTTGCTGATATGTTTCTTTTGGTTAAAAAAAGTTAACTTAAAAGCGCAAAATGGCGATGCAGATTTAACGATAAAAATCGTTTGAAGAAAAATTCGCATTCATTTTATAGTGTTTGGCTTTATTATTCAGGTTTAAGTAAATTTATCGAATCAATAATAGCCAAACAAATATTTATAATGTCAATTATGGTAGGACATAATAAATACACAATAAATGAGGTTTTTACATAATAAAATGCAAGTTTTGATTAGATTCTCCTCATTAAAATTCTGTCCTAATGAGTGTTAATAATTAGCAGAGTAATATTATTGGAAAGTCCTGGATTACGTGCCAGAAACGGCAGGATTAAAGACTAGAAATGAGTCTAAGGAACAGGTGTGAGAAAAAAATGTTTGATAATCTATACAACCAGGTATTTTCTGATTAACATCAACATGTGCAGGTAGTTACTATCTTCTTCATATTGACTCTCGTCTGAATAATCAATTTCTTTTAAGCGGTCTTTGTCTTTTCTTACCTGCCACCAGTTTCTTAGCTGAATAATATATCGCCTTACAGTCCGGTACTCTTCATTGCATTCCCAATCAATTACTTCGAGTACTTTATCTTTTTCAAGGGCATCCATGAAAATCTGGAATGCAATATGAAGTAATAGGGTATCTCTCTCTATCCAACTATATTTAGGCAGCGAGTCAATTTGAACTGGGTTGTTCGAAAAGGTCAGTTTTCGTTTCTTAGTTTCCACCGGCAGTCAGAAAATTAAAGTGAATTTTTGTGAAACCTCACTAACATTCCCGAATTATACTAAATAAAAATAAAAATTTATCAATTTATTGCAATTTATTAATGCATAAATTAAAAAGACAACAAAAAATGCGTAGAAAAAATCAGAAAATCAGGTATACCAGAGATATAAAAAGCAGATTTTCGGAAGAAACATTTTTCAATATTTTTCATTTTTGATGGGCGAATATTTTAGAGTCATTACCACATTACTCCATTAGATACTTCCCAGTTTAAGCAAAACAATGCTAATATATGTTAATGCAATATTTCGAAGACTAATTTCTGCAAAATATCTCCATCTGTTTCTTCACCCGTTTCAACACCCTTCGATTTCAAATCAGCAATTTTTATTGAATGAATTATTGATGATAGTTTATATAAAGAGTAATTTCTTGCCGCATTCAGGTAATCTTTAGCGAAGAAACTATTGACCTTCAATAAGGATGCAATATTACTTTCAGATTTATCTGTCGATCCATGCACTAAGAGTACTTTACTGAAAAAATTATACAGAATGATAAGAATCGGCTGGATAGGGTTATCCTTTGGATTATTTCCAAAGTAAATGATAATCTGGTTCGCTTTTACTACATCTCTTTGAATCAAGGCCTTTTGTAATTCAAATACATTATATTCTTTACTTATACCCACATATTTCTGAATCGTGTCTGCGTCAATCCCTTCTCCGAGTTTTACATTCAGCACCACTTTGTCTATTTCTCCTGTAAGCCTTTTTAGGTCATTACCAATATGTTCTATCAGCAATTGAATAGCCTTCATACTTATTTTTACACCCTTTGCATGACAATAATCTGCCAGAAACTCAGGTAGCTGATTATCATAAAACTTCTTTGAGTTATAAAGAACCCCATTTTTGGCAAATGCCTTAACCCATGTTTTTCTTTCATCCTGTGCATTGCTGAAAGAAAGCACCAGAATAGTTGACGGCAATGGGTGTAGGGCGTAATCCTCCAATAATTTCTGATTTTCTTTTTGGTCAATACCTTGAATCTGCTGGGCATCTTTTACAATAATCAACTGCCTTTCGGCCATCATCGGGAACCTACGGGCGTAATTCAATAAACTGCCCGTGGTAAGGTCTTTGCCAAACAGAACAAACTCATTAAACCCTTTCTCATGTGCAGGAATGGCTACGCGCTGAATTTTTTCAATAATTTGCTCTATATGGAAAGGCTCTTCTCCATGAAGAAAATAGAGTGGCTTAATAGCGTCCTTTTTTATAGCCTTCAGGATTTCTGACATAGTTTTATCTGACAATAATGTGGTTATGTGTATAGTTTTTATTGATCAAGAATGCCGTGCATTGTTGAATCATCTGCGGGAAAAATATTTTGAAATTTTCTTCAAAAAAATCATAATATTCCTTTAAGTCATTGACACCTTGCTCCATATTTGACTGAAAGGCTGTTCGTTGTGCTATACCGGATAGAGCTCTCTCCATTCCCCAGAACTCACCATAGTTTTTTAGCCAGTCATATTTAATCATTGATTCAATCATTGGTTTCATTTTATCTGGAAGTACATGCCAATGATTCAGAAACGACTGGTGAACCCTTTTTCTGAATTCTTCAAATGGCTCTGTAGAATAAGAATACCAATGTCTGGCTAAATAATGGTCAAAATATATATCTATTACAACTGAAGCGTATTTATGATAGTTTTTATATAAGACAGTTTTACATGTACTGATAACCGGATGAGTGTCAGTAAAGGTGTCAATTAATCGATGAAGCAAAATTCCGTCTTTAATTTTATCAGAAAAATGCTGGTTACGAGGGTGTTCAATTCTACCAACTACGTAATCTTCTAACAGGTTACCGACCACAATTTCGTCGTTATCCCCTGATAGAAATAAATGGGCTAAAAAATTCATTTATAAAAGTAGAATTTGTACGTTTGTGGCAAAGTTATAAAATAAGAGATAATATAATATTTTATTTACATTACATTTATCTCAAAGCAATAAATTAAACGCAAGAATATGAAAATTGAAGCAAAAAAAGTAGTTACCGCAATTTATGAATTATATGTTGGAGACGGAGATGACAGAGAAATAATAGAGGTTTCTGATGAGGCGGATCCAATTGTATTTATACATGGCATGAGCGGACTACCGGAAGCTTTTGAAAGAAATTTAATCGGTTTGAGTGTTGGTGATACTTTTGAATTTTCGGTTAGTGCTGAGGAAGGTTACGGCGATGTTGATACCGAAGCACTGGTTGATTTTCCGATAGAAAATTTTAAAATTGATAACGGCAAAGTGCCTGATGGCATGTTAGATATTGGTAACTTTATTCCTTTTTCAAATGAAGAGGGTCACCGGATGAATGGCAGGGTAGTAGAGGTACACCCTGATTTTGTGATGCTTGATTTCAATCATCCACTTGCCGGAGAAACGCTACATTTCAAAGGTAAAATCCTATCCATCAGAAATGCTAATCCTGACGAACTAGCACATGGTCACGTACATGGTCATGGGGGTGTAATTCATTGATTGCACCCAAATTCTATTACTTCTACACCAAATTTTCTTAGAAAATCCA
>CALRLN020000179.1:0-9620 GCA_943368675.1 Chitinophaga pinensis
AAACACCCCCCTAGAAGTATAACATTCGTAGCGGCTGACTCCGAATGAATATTAATCGTTAAATTATAGATAGCGAAACAAAACAAGACCACAACAGACCCTTGTAAATAATAATACTTCAGGCGCTTTATCGCTTTCAGATAATTAAACAGATACACAAATAAAAGATACTCAATCGGCTTTAATGAACAATAGACAATCCGGACATATAATCCATCATTCATTGGCAGAACATATATTAAAAAAAACTCGGCTATAGTTACTATTAGTTGAAAAACTATAAAAAACTTTAGCGCTAAAGTGTCTATTTTTCTAAAAAAGATAATCCCGATAGCAACACTTACCCAGGTTGAATAAGTAACTAAATCAAATAATTCCATAATCAATCTTTCAATAATGAAAGGCCTTTCGGGCAATTCGGGGCGCAACTCAAATGAGAATGTATAGTTGAGGAGAATTTCAAACTTCTTTCTTCTCTAAATTCACGCAAATCAAACTTGTGGTTTTTTAAAACAAATACTTGTTCATGCAAATCATTAGCTGGTAACTTTATATCCGTTGCGTCTGGTTCGGTAAATGTTATATAATTTAGGCTAATAGGTTTATCAATGATATTAGTAGAATCTAAGCGTATTGCCTCATATATTCTGATTCCTTCAGCCTTTTCTGGAATCCTACTCAATAATGAACTAAAATCGAAATCAGAGTAATACAATTCAAGCTCACTTTTCCCTGTTTTCGAACTATCTTCATCTAAAAATCTCTTAAAATTTACTGCATAAATTGTATAATATACCCCAACAGGGTATAAATGTCTTTTACCTATAGAGTCATAACCAACACTATCAGGATACGCATGATAAAAATTCTGAACATGTTCTTTAGCAGTTTCTAGTTTAACTAATTCTACCTCTATCTTTTTTTTGCAAGAAAAGCTGAGTAATACCAAAAAGGCAAAGCAAAAATATTTAATGCAGTTTTTCATAATCAACAAACATTTAAGGGTTAAGAAATATCAGGTCAGATAAAAATTCACTTCTCGCAATATAAGTCCAATAAGAAATTCAGGCAATAATTCAGGATTTTCTTTATATCAATAGTTTCCTCTATGCAACCCGTGCTTCTCCCCTATTCAAAAGAGAAAAACCCCATGCTATTACCGTATTTATACCGTGGATTAACGTTGTGCAGATAGCGTAAATTTGTAACAGCAAATCACAGGACGGTTCAGCAAACCAAAGATCCGCAGCCGGACATAAATATTAACAGTTTCTGTTAATAATAAAAACATCCTCCACACAAAAACCGAAAATTCACTATAAGTAGGTAGTTTAAAAAGTCAGGTTTGGTCTCCGTAAAAAGTAATCAGAGACCAGACTCAGCAGTACCCCGGATAAGAGCCGGGCGATAAAACGGTATTAGCACAAGTGCTTAATCATATGAAATGAAAGAGAAGTTATCGCCAGTGGCCCACGAAACAGAAATCATACAATGAATTATATCAGAATTAATCAGGGCAGTGTTTGCCCGAAAAACGTTTATCAGCCCTGCTGCGGGAGTAACATATCGCGAAAAACTGATAAACAGGCTCGGTGCAGGCTCTGCCCCTGATTAATCAGGTATGCCCTATGTGTGGTTTAGTTAATCATACCTTTCACTATTTTATTAAAAAAAATGACAACAACAATTAACCCCGGCACCGATTTCCTGGCCTCGCTTGGTATTGACAAAACCAGAGTTACTACGCTTTTCGGCCAATTAAAACCAATCACCAAAGACACCCTCAAAAGAGCTTTGGGTATGGAAAACCCTCTGGCACTTATCGAAATCAACGATTCGGCCGGTAAAGCAAAAACTTACTACATGGAAAGCGACGCCCTGGCCAACTGCGCACAACCACAAGCCGATGCAAACGGCAAATATCCTGCTGTTTATGTAGAGGTATTTGAAGATGCGCAATGCTCTATTAAAAAGAGACATGACGAATACCACAAAATGCCGATTAAAGAAGCCCGCGAATTCAGGGAATACATGCCTACGTATACACCTAATGGTCACGAGTATTAATCCCCGTTTTTAATCACTGAAAGATGTTACTCACTGCCTGTAATCTTCCTAATTACATTCTGCAAAAACGAGCAGACAAGAAGTTCTATATGCTGAGTAACATCTTTTCTGCTGGCAATACCTGCCTGATCGAAAACATTGATGAAAACAATCCTCGCAATACCTTATTAAAGTATACCACAGGGCATCAGTCTTTCGTATTCAAACAGCCCAGATTTTTAACAAACGGCGGCACATGGCTGATAAGCAACGAATATCATTTCTATAAAAGCTTTCCTGATTTACCCGTAAAGTCGCGGCAATACTCGTTCGACGAGCATTACAAGGTGCTGGTTATGCCTTATCTCTATAGCCTGCCAACCTTCGATGACGTAATCGGTTGCTCATCAGAATTGCAGGCTTACGCCCAGCAGACTGCCTGCTCCCTGGCATTGCTGCACCATTCATTAGACAGAGCAAACAACCCTGCCGTCAGAAAATACATACAGGCTAATTGCTCATATTCGGCGTCTACTTATGGCAATTTCATAAGTATTCTGCAAAGGGGCTATAACAGACCACTGTTTCTTGATGAAGTGGCATTTCCTGCCCTGGCCAATATTGCCCCTACAAGAGCCATATTACATCATTTCCTGAGCAATCCGCTTATTTTTAAATCGATAAACGACTTATCTAACCAATGGACAGATAAATACCTTGTGCATGGAGATTTGAAAATTGAAAATCTATTGCAGGAAAAAGGCCAGGAGATATTGAAATTCATTGATTTTGAAAACGTAAGTGCCGGAGACAACGCCTGGGATTTTGCCTGTTTCGTAGAGTCGGTTCTTTATCAATTACCTTTAAGAAGAGCCGCAACCACCGAAAAACACAAGGAATCACTCATGAAAAGATTCTTTTTCTTTGCTGTATACCTCAATACCTATTGTGAACACATGAATTTTAGTGAAGCAGAGCATCGGCACTTCCTGCGCAGGGTTTTAAAATTCTGGGCAATCAGAAAACTGGAAAAATTCAGGCTGTATGATGGTAATTTTAATTACTTCCTCAAAAGCCTGGATGTGATCAGAAAACTACTTCTGGAAACCGATTTTTACATCGCTCAAATCTATCATTCTACCGAAAAACGATTTGAAATTTTTGAATTCTAAAAAATAAGACATTCTGTAACATGAGTTCTGCAACCCGGCAACAAATTCAGCATATTATCGCCAGCCTAGACAATACCTATCACACGGTGATGTTAAAATCAAACAGAGAAGAAGATCTCTATGAGAAAAAATATGCCATCAGCGACTGGATTTATTGCCTATATGCCAATGATGAGAAAGAGCAGAATCATAATCAGGATTATAAAGACTCACTTGACTGGTTAATTGAACAGTTTTATGAATCAAAAGAAAATATTGCGTATTGGGATAAGAACTGGACAATCGATGAAAACTCCACTGTATATGCCCGACGATTCGGCAAGTTCTGCATCTCTAAAAGCGGTGAGCTTAAATTAGTTTCTCCTGAAGAATTTATTTCTTCGTCCGACACCAACCATCAGCACAAATACGTTGATCTGAAAATAAAAAGAATTGAAATCACTAATAATGCCTGGTTTTATTTCAGAGGCAACAAATATTTAGGAACTGCATTTCTGACCCGTCTCTATTTCAATTTCAATTACGATTTTGAAAAAGTTGTGTCATTTTCCAGAACCCTGTGCGACGAACTGAATCGTTGGTTTATCCCGTTCGAGTACAAATTTGCCACACGGAAAACCGAAAGGTATGATAAGGGTGTCCTTTACACATCCAGAGAGCACTATTATATTGTGTTCTATATTGTAAAAAAGATAGTATCAGACAAAAAATATGGTGATTTATTCTGCGAATCCACTTTGGCTTTTACCAAAAAAACGTCATTAAAGGGCATAAGCTTTGGAGAAGAACCGCCCGTACGGAGTTCAAGTTTCGGTCGATACAGAGCCGATATAATGGCTGATATTTATATCGACTATTATAAAAACCTCAAAAACAATAAAAAGACAAGAGGCTTAAATCATTTCTTTCATAAAAGACTGATAGAAGCCGGATTCAGTACCAAAGATTTTTTCAGAAATCCGCATACAAACTATCCTTATGATTTTTCATTATTTAAAAAGAAGACCATATCCAGACATAACACTTCGGCCTGCCTCACTGACAAATATCTCACCTGGGCGCTTAACGCCGGTAAACTTATCTGTAAACAAGCCATTATTATTGAGCAAAACAATAGAGTAAATGCCTGCTGGCTCAGTATTATTGAAGATGAGTTTCAACAGGCCGAGTACAGATTAACAGATAATAGCTTTGATGAAGGCAGATTAGGCATTGTTTACTTTCTGAGCAAGCTTTATAGCTATTTTCCGGACGAATACATTCTTAAAGATATTTGTGAAATAGTATTGTCTGATATAGTGGCTGATAATGTCCCTGCCTGTACTTATATCTGTCAGATACAACAATGGTTGAAAGCCGGAGCCGGAAAACCGGTAACAAAAAAAGCACAAAACCATTTGTTTGCTAAACAGGCAGCGGCTTTGCAAGATAAAATTGACGCTCTACTGCACAAAACCAATACTTATTCAGCCGTCAGGAATGAAGCCCCACAACCCATTATTAATAAAGGATACGCAGCCATTGGTTTGATTCTTCTGGCACTTCACGAAAACAACACAGATGAGTTATTAACCTTAGAGGCCTCTTTCGCTGAAGAAGCCTTTTTAAAACTAATCAACCAGACCATGTTCTGATTGATTAATTTGGGTTTTCTGCTCAGGAAAACTCCACTTCTTCCCAAAGTAATTCGGGCACTCTGATGCTGACTTTTGCTCCTTTATCAACTTTACTGTCTATCTTAAGTTTAGCATTTATCTTTTTCACTCTATTAGCAATATTGGTCAGCCCTTTGCCATTATTGACATACTCCGGACTGAAGCCCTTACCATTATCCTCTATACGCACCTCCAGGTCTCCGTTTGCTTTCTCTTCAATGCTTATTACCACTTCTGTAGCATCGGCGTGTTTAATGATATTATTGACTGTTTCAAAACAGCATATATAAATTTCGAGCGCCACCTCCTGCCTGATTGCCTTATGCAATTGAGTCGTATCAAGTCTGAAAGTCGTTTTTGACGAAGTAGCATCCAGATCTGACAAAAACTTTTCAAGAGCGCCTACCAGTCCTTGTTCTTCAAACTCGGCAGGCAGCATATTATGAGATATTAATCTGATCTCGCCATAGGCTCTATGCATATTCTTTAATATACCGTCATAAACTTTCTGCTCTTTTTCTAGTAAATTATCTCTGTCCAGCGCTTCAAGACGCCATTTTAAAGCAGAAAGCGTACCACCTATATTATCATGCAGTTCTGATGCAACTCTTTCCCGCTCCATTGTCTGCCCCTTCAAAAGTGCGGCCCTTATCTCATTATTTTTCTTTTTCAGTTCTTTATTTGCAATAGTCAATTCCTTCGTTCGCTCTTCGACTTTATTTTCTAAAGAACTATTCAATTTCTGAATATCAGCTTTCTGTGACTCAATAAGCTTATTTTTATTAGAAAGCGATTGTGAATACACTGCTATAATAATGACCAGACCTAGCAGAGATAACAAACCTAGCCTTTGTAATTTGGCACTCGCCTGTTTTTCCTTTAATTCCAGGCTCAGCTTTGTAACTCTTTCAATACTTTTCTCATTTTCATAATCTAACTGAACAAGACGAATAAGTTGCGTATTTTTGAGAGAGTCTTCATTTAATCTCATATTAGAATACTGCCTGTAATACTTATAGGCCATATTCCAGCGCCCTAGCCTTTCATAAATTTCCGAAAGCGTTTTCGCCACTTCACCATTCATCTCAGCATTGGTTTCGGCCACGTTATCTAGGGCTGAAGTTGCATACCTGAGTGCCTCACTACTCTTATTCTGCAACAGATAAACCTTTGCTATTTCGTTTGATACAAAGGCGGTTCTGTCAATATATGAATCATCAATATTAATGGCAGCTTTAAACTTCTCCAGCGCTCTATCATAGTTCTTCAGTTCCACTTCTGTTTTACCTATATTAATCAAAGCAGATGTCTGGGCTTTAGCGCTCTTCACTGTTCTGTTGAGGCTATCGCACATATTAAAATAGCGTAAAGCATTACCATACTCTTTTTTGTTAAAGTATAGCACTCCGATATTATTCAGACTCAAAAGATAATCTTCTGCACTTCCGTTTGCCTTGCACAAATCAGAATATTTATTGTAAAAAGCCAGGGCTTTGGCATAATCGTTTATAATTATGTAGGTACCCCCTAAGCGTGATAATATATATCTTGTCTCATTAGAGGCTTTCAGCTGCTCGGCCAGCGCCAATGCCTTATACCAGTATTCAATTGCCTTGGCTGGTAAAAATTGCACGGCATAAGCCCTGCCGAATTGTATATAAGTATTTAGTAAACCTTGTTTATAGTTTCCTCTTTTTGAAACAAACAAAGCCTTTTGCAGATAATAAATGGCAGAATCTTTTTTTAGTTTAATGTATTCTTTTGCCAGGTCACAATATACTCTTACCAGAGTCGTATCTTTGGCAAAAGATGGCTTCTGTAGAGATAAACCGGATAAAGCTACATGCAGACTATCCACACCTTTTTTGGGTTGAGCAAAAGCATCAATAATTAACAGCCAGCATAAGGTCAGGAGGGCAAGGTTTTTCATTTAGTCAATAGCTATAATGATTTCGCACGGAAAATAGTGATTTTTATCTGATCTTTCTGCATCCTTTCACTAAAAAATACTGTCAGGACAGTAGATAATATACTATCAGAAGAGTATTGAACATACGGGCAGTATATATGACCTTTGTGGTGTTACTCCCGAAGGTTCCAAAATGGCCCTTGCTATGACTTTTAAAATCAAACTTTTTCTTGCAGATAGCTATTCCTTATTTCTGGAAGGGCTATCTATTATCCTTACCTCATCCGAAAAGTTCGAAATAGTAGGTCTGGCACGTAATCAGCAGGATTTATTAACTGCCCTCAGGAACAATCCGTGCGATGTTCTGCTGATTGATTACAATCTGCTTTTTCAGGGCAATATGCCTTTTATTCAGGATTTAAAGCGCAATTATCATAATAAAATCCTGGTTCTGCACGATTCCATTGGTCTTTCTCAATTAAAAAGAATAGAAACAGATGTGAATGGTTTCTTATCAAAAGTGTCTGACAGCACCGACCTTTACCATAAAATTCAGGAGATTTATCAGAGCAAAAAACACATCTCTTCCCCCCGGAACAAGTACGTTTATTCAATAACGCCACTTCAGCAGGAACTCATAAGCAAATACAGGCTCACCAATCGTGAGGTAGAAGTGATAAAACTCATAGCGCTTGAATTTTCTTCTAACGAAATTGCCCATAAACTTTGTGTGAGCGAGTTTACAGTAGATACTTACCGCAAAAATATTACCCGCAAACTCAATGCCCGCAATGTAGCCAGTATCGTCAATTTTGCCCATCGGTGTGAGCTGATATGACATGTCTCTGGGTTTTAGTACCATAAAAAACCAATACTATTCTGATAATATTTTCATTTTATCCCCCTCCCCGCTTTAGCCATTTGAATAATCTATCTCTCTCATACCTACTCATATAAAAGATTTTCTTTAAATTGCCTGCCTGATACAAGTACAGCACGCAATTAACCTGAACAATATGAAACTCTTCAAAAAAATACTTTTTGGCCTATTAATTCTCATTGTTTTAACTGGCATTGGTGCCTGGCTTTGGCTCAATAGCTTCAAACCTGACCTTAACACTGAATTAAACCTGAAAGGACTCAAAAGCCCTGTTGAGGTATTATATGACGACTACGGCATACCACACATCTATGCGCAAAACGAAGAAGATCTGTTTTATGCCTTCGGGTATGTTCACGCACAGGACCGCCTGTTTCAGATGGAGCTTTTACGCCGCCTGGCTGATGGTCGCTTAGCAGAGCTTTTCGGCGAAAAAGCGGTGCCGTCAGATAAATTTTTCCGGACAATGGGCTTTCGCAGACATGCCAAATGGACGATTGACTCCCTCGTAAATAAAAACCCTGATGCACCTTTTGTAAAAGTATCGCAGGCCTATATCAAGGGCATTAACGCATATATTCAACAAGGCAAATTGCCCCTTGAGTTTTCTATCATGGGTATTCCTGCCACGCCTTTTACCATCGAAGACTCCTACATTATTTCCGGCTACATGGGTTTTACCTTTGCCGAAGCCTTCCGGTCTGAATCTATCGCTACTTATATTCATAATAAATATGGCGATACCTATTTTAAGGATGTCTGGTCTCAATGGCCCAAAGGAGAGCCTGCCATACCTGTACAGGCAAAAGATTCCGTGGCAAAAGTCGCGCAAAGTCTTGCCTCAATGGCCAATCAATTAGCTGTTATTGAAAAATCCGCCCCTTTCCCGCCATTTCATGGTTCTAATGGTTGGGTATTTAGTGGTGCTAAGACCAAATCCGGCAAACCTATTTTATCAAACGATACCCACATAGCATTCTCGCAGCCTTCGGTCTGGTATGAAGCACATCTTGAGTGCCCCGATTTTAAATTCTACGGCAATTTTCTGGCAGGCACACCCCTGGCAGCATTGGGTCATTCACAATACGGAGGCTGGGGATTAACGATGTTCGAAAACGACGACGTAGACTTTTTCAGAGAAAAAGCCAATCCTCAGAACCCGGATCAGGTCTGGTACAAAGACCATTGGGAAAACCTGAAAGTATACGAAGAAACCATTAAAGTAAAAGATGCCGCTGATGTAAAGCTCCCTGTCAAAAGCTCCCGTCATGGCATACTGATGAACGACAGTTTTGATAAAATGGCCGACCAGAAAGACCCCATTGCCATGTGGTGGGTTTTTAATCAATTCCCGAGCCACCTGCTGGAGATTTTCTACAATATGGCTCACGCCCACACGGCCGCTGAGGCTGGTAAAGCGGTAAGCACCTTAACATCGCCGGGTTTAAACTTTATGTGGGCCGATACCGAAGGTAACATAGCCTGGTGGGCAGCAGCTAAATTGCCTAAACGCCCGGCTCATGTAAACCCGATGCTGATTTTAGACGGGTCTACCGGTAACGACGACCCTCTGGGTTGGTATGATTTCTCACAGAATCCACAGATTCTGAACCCTGCAAAAGGTGTCTTGTACACAGCCAATAACCAGCCTTCTGACATGGGTGTCGGCCTGGTACCAGGGTATTACGTACCCGGCGACCGCGCCAAACGAATAGAACAGTTAATAATGACAGACAAAAAAGACTGGACACAGGAAGAAGTACGCAAGGTAATAAATGACGTAACCTCGCCAAACTACAAAGGCCTGTTAAAAGACATTATCCCGATTATATTTGCCGAAGAATTATCACCATTAGCCAAAAAATCCATCGAAAAACTCATTCCCTGGGACGGCTCACATGATTTAGAAGATATAGAACCCACTATTTTTTATCGTTTTCTCTATTATATTTTTGTCA
>CALRLN020000180.1:0-9596 GCA_943368675.1 Chitinophaga pinensis
ATACCCTGACCAGAAAAAATTATACCTTTTGCTCGACTTGAAAAAAGATGGCAAGGAAATAATGAAGGTTTTGGGAAAACTGGTTAAGCACCATAAAAAAGAACTTAGAAATGTGCACATCACCATCAGTGGCGATATGCCCAGGCCGGAGGAATTTGAGCAATATGATAAGCATTTTTTCTTTGATGGCAGAAGAAATACCCAATATTCGGAAAAAGCTTATGAAAGGGTGGATATGGTAAGTGCAAGTTTTCTGGATTTCGGAAAATACTGGCCCGGAAAGCAGGAACTGTCTGAAGAAACTTATCAGAATATCAGGGCTTTTGTGATGTCTAATCATGCTAAAGGGAAGCGGGTAAGAATCTGGGGAACACCTAATACGACACTTGCTTTTGAGACCTTAAAAAAACTTGATGTTGATTTTATAGGCACTGATGATCTGGCATTGTTGAAAAATTTTGTTGATAAATAAAATTATGTTTACTACCTTGTAATCAGTATTTTTATCAAACATTTACATATAGATAACAGCGTTATTTTTTGCTGGCTGATTATCTTATCGTAATACTTATGTTTCTGTTATAGATTGTCAATTTTTTTGAGATTACAGATGCGTTGTTTGCTGTTTAGAATGTAACATTCATACAACAGATGAAGACTGACAAGGCTCTGAGTGAATAGGAATGAGTTTATTAATGCGAAAAACTTTATCAGGGTTTTTCGGGTTGCACCTATTTATTCGGTAGTTACTGGTTTGGTTAAAACCATTTGCTATTGAATGAAACAAGAACGCTGATGATGAATAAAATAGCCCAGAATGAAAACCATAATAAGAAAAGCTTTGATAAAAAGCCATCTTTAGATTCTTCAGACCAGAAGCATAGTCTGAAAGAATTAGAAGAGCAATTAAATCTTCTGATGGTCAATGCCGATGAATGTCTGCTGGCAGTTGATAAAAATCTGGATATAATCACCTGCAATTATAAGTTTCGGCAATTATATAGTGTTTATTTCGGCATTGACATTCAAAGGGGGGCGAGCGTACTCTCTTATGCTCAGTCCGGACGGATTGAACTTTTAAAGCAAATTTATCATAAGGTACTGGAAGGAGAAACACAGGAAACTGAAATTGAGGTGCCGGCACCTGATGGGTCAGTTTGTTTTTTTCTGAACAAGTTTAAACCTTTATACGATAGCAGCCATAGCATACAAGGTGTTTTTGTCTATTCTTATGACATCACTACCAGAAGAAGAACAGAACTGGCACTTCGCCAGAGTGAGGAAAAATACCATTATATCATCGAAAACGCCCTGCATGGTTTTCTATTCAGTGAAAACGACGGCACAATTCTGGATGCAAACAAGACTTCCTGCGAAATGTTTGGCTATACGCTGGATGAGTTCAGGCAAATGAAGTGGCATGACATAATAGTTTATGAAGAACAGATGATCAGAAAATATATTGAAGAGCGCGACAAGGATGGTAGGGTAAGAGGTGAAATAACAGGTATACATAAGAATGGGCGGCATTTTCCGTGTGAGTTTTCTTCTATTTTCTATAAAGGTAGCAACGGGCATAGAGATGGGAAAATCAGTACTTTTATCAACGATATTTCGGAACGGAAGAAAATACAGCGGGAATTAGAAATAAGAGAAAAGCGATTTTCCTCACTCGTAGAGCATGGTGCCGATGGGGTTGCAATTCTGTCAACCGTCGGGATACCATTATACATATCGCCTTCTATCGAAAACGTATTGGGTTATACAGTTGAAGAATCATTAAAACTGGATTTGTTTTCTGCTACTCATCCTGAGGATAGCCCTAAAGTAATGGCTGCCTGGCAGGAAATGATACAAAATCCGGGTGTGCCGGTGCATGGGGAGATTTCAAGAATAAGGCATAAAGATGGTAACTGGCGCTGGATAGACGGCATATTGATAAATATGCTGAATGAGCCGGGCATTGAGGGCATTGTCAATAATTTCAGAGATGTTACTACCCGAGTATTGGCAGAGCAGGAGAAAGAATTTGAGCGGAGAGATAAAGAAGCCCTGATTAATAATACTGAAGACCTGATCTGGAGTGTAGGCAAGGATTTCAGGCTGATAGCCGGTAATAAAGCTTTTACGGAGTCCATGCGGCTGTCTACCGGAATAATCCTGGTACCAGGAGATAACTTGCTGATGGATAAGTATTTTGACCATAGATTTATAGAATTCTGGCGGTCACTTTACATGAGAGGCCTGAAAGGGGAGTCAATCAAAGAAGAAATATATATTGCCGGAATATTAGGGGTTCAGGTCGGCTGGAAGGAGATAAGTATTAACCAGATTGAGACCAGCGAGGGGATTGTTGGGCTGGCCTGTTATTCGAGAGATATTACCAGACAAAAACAATTGCAGGAAAGTCTGACTGAGAGCGAAGAAAAGTTCAGGGCGGCTTTTCAGTTTTCTGCTATTGGCATGGCTATTGTTGGTTTAGATGGCAGATATATTGCTGTCAATGATAGTCTGTGCCGGATTACAGGATATACCAGCGAAGAATTAAAAAAACTGACCTTCAGGGATGTTACTCATCCGGATGACCTTGAAAACGACGCAAAACTACTAAAGGAATTAATTAACGGTAAGAAAGAGGCTTATGAGGTAGAGAAAAGGTATATACATAAAAATAAACATGTGGTATGGGTGCACCTTGCCACCTCACTGGTAAAACATAAATTTGGAGAGCCTTTACATTTTGTTTCGCAGATAGAGGATATTACTAAACGCAAACGGGACGAACTGCACCTGATTGGTTTAAATGAAAGCCTTAATCAGAGGGCCGAACAACTGGTTGCCATCAATGCAGAGTTAGAGCAATTTGCATACATTGCATCGCATGATTTACAGGAGCCGCTGAGAATGATCACGGGGTTTCTGACGCAGTTAGACAAAAAGTATAAGGAGCAGTTGGACGACAGAGCAAAACAATACATAAATTTTGCGGTAGATGGTGCCAGCCGGATGAGAACTATTATTCTTGATTTACTGGAGTATTCTAAAGTAGGTAGGAAAGAATATGAACTCGACTGGGTAAATATGAATGATCTTGTGCAGGATATTGTAGAAAAAAACATCTGGTCAGAGAAAGAGATAAAGATAGAATGGAGCGATTTACCGGTTGTTTACGGAGCAAAACTCCCCTTATATCAGGTAATGCAGAATTTAATCTCAAATGCTGTCAAATACCGGAAAATTGATGAAACACCTACGATTGTTATCTCTGCCACCGATAACCATAAACACTGGCAGTTTACCGTGGCAGACAACGGTATAGGAATAGAAAAACAGTTTTTTGAAAAAATATTTGTACTATTTCAAAGACTGCATCATAAAGAAGAATACTCAGGCACTGGTATAGGATTAGCAATATGTAAGAAAATAATTGAGAATCATAACGGTAAAATATGGGTGGAGTCGGAATTTGGAAAAGGTAGTACATTTCATTTTATCATTAATAAGTAATTTCTGAAATCTGAATATACAGTCTCTTAACCTATCAAATCTATGGAACCAATACATATTTTATTAGTTGAAGACAATGAAGGAGATATTTTTCTGACAACAGAGGCATTGCAGGAAAGTAAAATTATAAATCGGCTAAGCATTGTGAGAGACGGTTGGGAGGCGATGCAGTTTTTAGAAAAAAGAGGCTCGTATGCACAGGAAAAAAGACCCGATTTAATATTGCTGGACGTAAATTTGCCAAAAATGAATGGGCATGAAGTATTAATGGCCGTAAAATCTAATGAAAGCATAAAGCATATTCCTATTATTATGCTTACTACATCTTCATCAGAAAAAGACATCTATCAATCTTATAAAAATTTCGTGAATTGTTATATAACCAAACCGATTGATGCAGGCGACTTCTTGAAAGTAGTCAGCTCTATCGAAAATTTCTGGATTTCTATTGTCACTTTGCCTAAAGTCCCCGCTAATTAAATGTCAGTTTTTACAAAACAGTTAAACATTCTGATCGTAGAAGATAATCCGGGAGATTATTTCCTGATTCATGATTATCTTTCTGATGAGGTATTGTCGCATAATATCTTTCACGTCAGAACTTTGACAGAACTGAAGGGCAAACTGCTTACCAATATTGCATTTGATATTATTTTGCTCGATTTGTCTCTACCCGATAGCAGCGGAGAAACTCTGGTGAAGGAGGTAATGGCTATTGCCAATGAGATACCTGTTATTGTATTGACCGGCTATGCCGACAGAGATTTTGGTATCAGAAGTTTATCTTTAGGAGTAGCCGATTATTTATTAAAAGATGAATTGAACTCTGCTTTACTCACCAAAAGTACAGCCTACAGCATAGAGCGCAGAAAAATAAATATTTCATTACGCGAGTCTGAAAAAAGGTATAAGGAGTTATTTCATCTGAATCCGGTGCCGATGTGGGTTTATGATATTAACACACTGCAATTTTTGGATGTCAATCAATCAGCTATTGAGCATTACGGGTACTCGAAAGAAGAATTTCTGACAATGAATATTCTGCAAATCCGTCCGAAAGAGAGTGTGCCTGAGGTGATAGAAACCATCCATGAAATTAAAAATTACGGTAAGAGTATCAAAAGAATATGGCGACATCTGAAGAAAAACGGTGAATTGATTTATGTTGAAATTGAAGGAAATATAATTGATTTTGCCGGGAAAAAAGCCCGTCTTATCCTGGCAACGGATATAACCGAGAAACTGGAAGTAGAGAATGCGCTGAAAATAAGCGAGCAAAGGTTTAAAGCGTTGGTACAGGATGGTGCTGATTTGATGACAATTATTGATAAAAGTGGTAAGTTCAGGTATGTTAGTCCAAATCATGATGCCATTGTCGGCTATGAACCGGCTGAACTTTTGTATAGAAAAGTATTTGATTTTATACATCCGGATGATGCGGGGCGAATGCTTAAAGCAACCAGTGGTCTTAATCAGCACAAGAGCGTAAGCATAGCACCCTATCGGTTCAGGCATGCTAACGGCAGTTGGATCTGGCTGGAAACTACCATTACTAATCTGCTGAATGATTCAGCCATTGGTGGTATTGTGTCAAACTCAAGAGATATTGGTAACCGAATAGAATACGAAAAAAAGCTGAGGCAAACCAATGAGCGCTATGAAGCTGTGGCTCAGGCAACCAGTGATGCCGTATGGGATTGTGATTTAAGAGAGAAAAGGACATTTATATCAGGTAATGGCTATCAGAAACTTTTCGGGTACCCTTTTGTGAATGAATACCTGGATATGGATTTCTGGGAAGAGCATTTACACCCTGATGACAAACAGAAAGCTGCCGGGATACTGGCAGAGGCGTTGGCAGAGTCAAGAACACAATGTTCGTCAGAATATCGTTTTCTAAAAGCTGATGGCGAATATGCCTATGTGCACGACAGAGCATTTATTATTTATGAAAATCAAAAGCCAATAAGGGTTTTAGGGGCGATGCAGGACATTACCACCCGCAAATATCAGGAGAGTATTCTGGCGATTGAGAAAGAAATATATGAGCTTAATGCCACAGCAGGAGTTTCGTTATATTATATACTGGAAAAACTGATTGATGATATAGAAGATTTGATTCCGCATTCGCTTTGCTCTATCGTGCAGCTAAGTGAAGGAAAAACTTTGCATCATATAGCCGGAGACCGAATCCCTGAAAAATACGGTATTGCCATTGATGGTATAGCCATCGGCCCTGCAGCGGGGTCATGTGGTACTGCCATGTACAGGAAAGAGACTGTTATTGTTACAGATATTGAAACAGATCCATTGTGGAGTAGTTATCGTGATATTGCCGCAGAATGTCATTTTAAGGCCTGCTGGTCTATTCCAATTAAAAAAAGTGATGGCGTAGTAATCGGCAGTTTTGCTACTTATTATCAAACTAAGAAATCACCTAAACCACATGAAATCAGTTTTATTGAGCGTGCAACCAATCTGGTAGGTGTATTACTTGAGAATAGTGAAGCAGGCGAGAAGGTAAGGCAGGCAAAGGAAAGATATGACCTTGTAATGAAAGCAACCAGCGACACTATCTGGGATCTGGATATTATTAAAGACAGAATCACTTATAACAAAGGCATTCACAAGGTTTTTGGGTATCCGCTTGAAAATCTATTTGTAGAAAACGTGCAGAATTGGTGGAGACGGAACATTCATCCTGAAGATTTACAGAAAGTAACAGAAACATTAAACAATGTTTTTGAAGAAAAACAATCAAATATTCAGCTTGAATATCGGTTCAGGTGTGATGACGGGACTTATAAATATGTGTTAGACAGAGGGTTTATTATGGTAGATAATGACCATAATCCTATCAGGATTATCGGTGCTATGCAGGATATTACCCGTAAGAAAGAGGAAGAAAACCGCCTGAGATTGCTGGAGTCAGTGATTACGAATGCAACCGACGCAGTATTAATCACTGAAGTTGAACCGCTTGATGAACCCGGGCCCGCAATTATATATGTAAACGATGCTTTTACAAAAACCACAGGATATACGCGGGAAGAGGTAATTGGCAAAAATCCAAGGTTTTTGCAAGGCAAAAATACCAATAGAGCGGATTTGGATCGTTTAAAAGCCGCTTTGCTCAACTGGGAGAGTTGCGAAATGGAGTTAATCAATTATAAAAAGAACGGAGATGAGTTTTGGGTAAATATGTCTATTGCGCCTATGGCTGATAGTCACGGAGTTTTTACTCACTGGATAGCCATTCTAAGAGATATAACAGAGCGGAAAAACAGAGAAATTGAAAGAGAGCAACTGATCAAGGAACTAAATAACAGTAATGAAGACCTTCGGCATTTTTCTTATATAACCTCACATAATTTCAAAGCTCCCTTATCAAATCTGATAGGCTTTCTAAACATTATTGATGAAATACCTGTTGAGAATCCAATACTCAGCCAGATTATTCAGGGTTTCAGAACTTCTACCAATCTGCTGAATGATACCATCAATGACCTGGTACAAATATTAATTATCAGAGACACAGATTCAATAGAACTTAAAGAAATTTCTTTCGCTAAAATCATGAGTCAGGTAATGACTCAGGTAGAAAACCTGATAGTAGAATCAGAGGCGGCTATCGATGTGCGTTTTAAAAATGCACCGGTAGTTACTTTTAATGAAACCTATCTGGAAAGTATTTTACTCAATCTGCTTACTAATGCTATTAAGTACAGATCTTATACAAGACCCCTGAAAGTACGCATTAGCACCAGAAATCAGGGTGAGTTTGTGGTATTAACCTTTGAGGATAATGGCATAGGAGTAGATCTTGAAAGACACAGAGAAAAAATATTTGGACTCTATCAGAAATTCCATGACAGACCCAACAGCAAAGGTATGGGCCTGTATCTGATTAAATCTCAACTCGAGAGTCTGGGAGGAAGCATAGAGATTGAAAGTAAGGTTGATGTCGGCACTAAGTTCATTTTAAAATTCAAATTAAGAAATGATAAAAAAGCTACTTTGCATTGATGATGACAAAACCACGTTGATGCTGATTAAAATGGTAACAGAAAAAGCGTCTTTCGCCAAAGATGTAATAACAGCCTTGAATGGCCGAGAGGGCCTGGAATATTATCATAACCTATTAAAAGAACCTCAGGATAAGAGAGAAGATTATCCGCAATTGATTTTTCTGGATTTGAACATGCCGGTTATGAATGGTTGGGAGTTTCTGGATGAGTTTGTGGAGAATATATATCCTCAATTTCCAGATACCAAGGTGGTCATTCTGTCGTCTTCGGCAAATCCGGTTGATAAAGAAAAGGCGAAGCAGTATCCAATTATCATTGGCTATATTTCTAAGCCTATAACTGCCGACTTATTGAAGATGTTGGTTAAGAAATAAACTGAATTTGCTACATTTGGTGCTTAAATACAGGATTAAAGCGATAGACCGGATAATTCAACCAGCAAAATGCAGATTTTTTATACCGTTGCAGAGATGCAATATTACCTTAAAGCCCAACAAAAAGCCGGAAAAACCATAGGTTTTGTGCCTACAATGGGTGCATTACATATAGGGCATATCTCTTTGATAGAGTCTTCAAAAAAAGAAAATGACCTGACCGTTTGCAGTATTTTCGTGAACCCTACACAATTCAATAATCCGGAAGATCTGAAGAAATACCCGCGAACACTTGAAAAAGACTGCGAAATGCTGGAAGCTGCCCATTGTGATGCGGTATTTGCTCCTTCAGCCGAAGAAATGTATCCTTCACTACCTTCACTCAGATTTGACTTTGGTACTTTAGAAACAGTGATGGAAGGGAAGTTTCGCCCGGGCCATTTCAATGGTGTAGGTATTGTTGTATCAAAACTGTTTCATATTGTTAAGCCTGACAAAGCTTATTTTGGCCTGAAAGATCTTCAACAAGTGGCGGTTATACGCCGGATGACAAATGATTTAAGCTTCGATTTACAGATTGTTCCATGCCCGACTCTGCGGGAAACAGATGGTCTGGCGATGTCTTCACGGAACATGAGATTATCTGCTGAAGCCCGCGCTCTGGCACCGCATATTTATAAAGTATTGCTTTTAGCCAGAAAAAAACTGGAAAGCGGTGTTACATCAGCAGAGACACAGGCTTTTGCAATGGCTTACTTCAAAAACTATCCTGATTTTGAGCTTGAATACCTTGAAATTGCTGATTTTGATACTCTGGCACCTATTAGCCAAGCTAATGCACCCGGCAAAACAGCTATTTGTATTGCTGCGTTTTTAGGTGGTGTAAGGCTGATTGATAATATCGTTTTCTGAGTAGACTAATCCTCAGGAAATGGCACGAACACAAATCCGGCAAATTCGTTTTCAATTACAAAGAGGCAGCAGTATTCCTCCGGATTTTTGTAGTTTTCTATAAATAACTCTATTGACTCTTCACCTATCAGTTTTCGTTGCACAAATTCATCGAGAAAAGATGCCTTATATTCAAATTTTGTATTGAAATCTTTATAACTGAAAAGTAGCTGACCCACCTCAACAGGTGTTTTAGCAACAACAAAAATGGGATATTCTGAAAATCCGCGTTTGCGTATCTGATAAGACGCTTCTTTAAGATGGTCGGCAACAATCACAAAATCTTCCGACACCCTGCCCATCATTTTCTTGTCTAATTCCGGAGAATTAGCATCATCTAAAATTGTATTTTCGTTTGAATGATTAATCATAAAATTGTTGATTTAGTCTGAACGATGATAAAATTTATTATAATGATTAAATTTTTATCGTTAGAGTATATTCTAAAATCTCGCTGCAATCAAAAGCCCGAGGTCTTTATAGCGGAGGTTAAAGCGTTGTGCAATGGGCAGATTAGTTAAACTGCCTTTGTAACAGTATACGCCTTTAGTAAACCATTGTTTGGCAAAAATCATTTCCTCAATGCCACCAAATGTGCCTGTTTTTAATAAAAATGGTGTAAACACATTGCTCAGGGCAATGCTGGCTGTATGTGCCACACGAGAGGCAATATTAGGTACACAATAATGTGTTACATCATATTTCCTAAAAGTAGGCTGCTTGTGGGTAGTCATTT
>CALRLN020000181.1:0-9535 GCA_943368675.1 Chitinophaga pinensis
CACAAAAAAAACCTTAACTGAATCAGTATAACATTAACCATTCTTATCATACATGAAATTACTTGAAAATAAAGTTGCCCTGGTAACAGGAGCTTCACGTGGAATCGGGAGAGAAATCGCTAAAAAGTTTGCAGAACAGGGAGCTAATATTGCTTTTACTTACTTATCAAGCGTAGAGAAAGGTCAGGCATTAGAAGCAGAGTTAGCCGCCTATGGGGTAAAAGCAAAAGGATACCGCTCAGATGCCTCTGATTATTCAGCTGCAGAGCAATTGGTTATAGATGTTGTAGGTGATTTCGGAACTTTAGATATACTGGTGAATAATGCCGGAATTACCCGGGATACTCTCCTGATGCGTATGTCTGAAGATCAGTGGGATGAGGTAATGCGTGTAAACCTGAAGTCGGTTTTTAATCTGACAAAGGCTGCTACTAAGCCTATGATGCGGGCAAAGCAGGGGTCAATTATTAATATTACTTCGGTAGTAGGCTTAATGGGTAATGCCGGACAAGCCAATTACTCAGCCTCTAAAGCAGGTATCATAGGTTTTACCAAATCAATAGCAAAAGAATTAGGTTCACGAAACATCCGCTCAAATGCGATTGCTCCGGGTTTTATCGAAACCGAAATGACAGGCGAACTCAATGAAAAAGCATTGGAAGACTGGTTGAAAAATATCCCGCTGAAACGTGCAGGCCAGGGAGATGAAGTTGCCAATGCATGTGTGTTTTTAGGTTCAGATATGTCAAAATATATTACAGGGCAGGTTTTACAGGTAGATGGTGGTATGCTGATGTAAGCGTCTGTCGGATATTCTTTATACTGCGTGATAGTTTCTATCGTCAAGGGAGATTAATGATTAACCTTGACGATATTTTTTTGTATCTTGGCAAAATATTTGTTCGCTTATGGTGTTGTTTTAGTAGTATTATTTTTAAATAAAAAATTCCCGTTAGGAAACGGAATCAGGGGTTTATGAAATCCGAACTTATCTTTCAATCTTCACCGTGGTTTATTATACTTTGCTTACTCGCCGGAGGGCTTTATGCTGTGGTATTATACCAAAAAAAGAATAATTTTTCAGTACTGCAAAACAGACTTCTGGCTATTGCCAGAGGCTTGTTAGTTGCGTTGCTGGCTTTTCTGCTCATAAATCCGCTATTAAGAAGTAATAAAACAACTATTGAGAAACCTACTGTTGTATTTGCTATTGATAACTCTACGTCTATGGCCCAGGGTGGTCAGGAGAAATTGTCGCAATTAAAAGGAGGTCTTCAGAAATTGAAAGAAGATATTGAATCAAAGGGAGCAAGTGTTGAGATTAAAACTTTTGATGAAGATAGCGGTGATAAAGACATTAATGATATAAAATTCGGAGAAAAAACTTCCGATTTGTCAGGTTTACTGGCTAATGTGAAGAATAATTATGAAGGTAGAAATCTTACCGATGTGATTTTAGTTTCTGATGGGATTGCCAATGCAGGTATTTCTCCAACCTACGGAAAATATAATTTTAATGTGCATTCAATAGGCTTAGGAGATACTACCTTAAAGAAAGATATTAAACTCAACGCAGTTTATACTAATAGAATAGCCTATTTGAGTAATAAATTTCCTGTGCAAGCTGAAATTTCCAGTTTTGGTTTTCAGGGTAAATCAACTTCGGTTTTGCTGAAACAGGGAGGTAAAGTATTAGACAAGCAGATTGTAAATTTTGATAAGGCTACAGATTTAAAGCAGATAACTTTTTATACCACTGCTGAGCAAAAAGGCATGCAGCGTTTTACTATCGAAGTAGTACCGGCCGCAGGAGAGTTTTCGACAAGAAATAATTCAAGAGATGTTTATATTGACGTGGTTGATGGTAAAGAAAAGATTTTACTGGTTGCGCTTGCTCCACACCCTGATGTAAAGGCTATTAAATCAATCATTGAAAAAAATGAATTATATGAGCTCACTGTAAAGATAGTTCAGAGCGATAATTTAAACGAAATAGGTACCCAACCCTTTGATGTATTGATACTGCACCAATTGCCAGACCTGTATGGCGCAGGAGGCAGCGTATTGACCCGCCTGCTTGCACAGCAGAAACCAACGTTGTTTATATTAGGCAATCAGTCTAATATTGCGAGTTTCAATGGTATGCAGCAAACACTCACTATTATTTCTCAGGCAGGAAGAGCAGATAAAGTAACAGCAAAGTTTAATGGCAATTTTAACCTTTTTAATCTGGATGGAGAAAAATTAAACATTCTGGAAAAACTACCACCTGTGCTATCCCCATTCGGTGATTACAGACCTGCGACTGGTAGCGAAATTATACTTTATCAGAGAATAGGCTCACTCGTAACTCCTAAACCACTTTTAATAGCTAATACGGCAAATGCGCATAAGTCTGCAGTGCTGGCAGGTGAGGGTATCTGGCAATGGCGTTTAGAAGAGTTTGCGTTAACAGATAAACAGGAAGTAGTTGATGAGGTACTGATGAAAACCTTACAATTGATTTCTCTAAAAGATGATAAACGTAAATTAAGGGTTTATCCGATTTCACCAGAGTTCTCAATTGATGATAAGGTTATTTTTGAAAATGAAGCTTACAATGATATTTACGAACGGATTTACAATCAGAATATCAAACTGGAAGTTACAGACGAAAAAGGCACGACAAAGAGCTATAATTATACCATCAGTCAGGAGAACACCCGTTTTGAAATAACTGGTCTGGGCGAGGGCGTATATCGGTATAAGGCATCAACACAGGTATTGGGAAAAAGTGAGGCGGTAGACGGGCAATTTATAGTCAGAAATGCAGATCTTGAAGGACTAACCAATACAGCAGATTTCAATATGCTTCGCACTCTGGCACAGCAAAATAACGGAAAGTTTTTTGTGGCCAGCCAACTGGAGAAATTGAAAGAATATTTGTCATCAAATCAAAGCCCGGACAAACTAATGAGCGTTGAGGAGATGAATGAATTCATTAATCTGAAGTGGATATTCTTCGTTTTACTCATTTTAGCTTCTGTTGAATGGGTAACCAGAAAATACCTTGGAAGTTATTAATTAAATGTTTTTGTACTACTTTTAATATTCGTAATAAAAAGAATGTTTAATTATATTGCGAAAATTCAGCCCGATTTGGTGAATTAACGGTAGCATTTTACCACTCATTCTCGCAAAATCGGGCTTTTTTGTACTTTGCTGATATGAAAATAAAGAATTTATTGTATTTTTTTTAGTCCGCTATTCATCCGAAGCTCACTCTGATTGTTTTCTAAGCACACTTTTCTCCATAGTAATTTTGTCTCAGAATTTTTTCCCGCTTATTTCTTGAGAGCAAGCCAAAAGTAAGGTTATCAAAATGGAGGCCTTATCTGTGACTCTATCAATTATTTCTCGTTTTACTTAATATAAAATTTAAAGGCGAAGTTTTCTATAAATTTTTCTTAAAGTTTCTAGTTCTGCTTTTAGTGCTGATTTATTTTTTCTTAATTTTATACCGCCATATTTTTTCGGGCTTTTCGCTAATATATTTTTGGATATTTGTTAGATTTTATTTTTTATCAGAATAGTATTTTTCTTAGAAAAGTTTAGAGGTCTTATTGGTGTGAATGAAATTAATTCAGATTTTATGCTGTTATAAGATTTGTCTGTTAATTGCAGGCAAAAGAATATTTTTAATAATGACTATAGATAATGAATATTGGAGATAAGGTAAGACTAATACACTCTAAAGAAGAAGGTATTATTACACGATTTTTAAAAGACAATGTAGTAGAGGTTGAGATTGAAGCAGGTTTTAAACTACCTGTATTAAGAAGGGAACTGGCAGTTGTTTCAAAAACAGAGAATCAATTTTTTAAAACAGCTCAGGCAGTACCACAAAACCAAGTCTCGAAGCAAAAAGAAATCAAACCCACTATTAAAGCTGACAAAGGAATTTTTCTGGCTTTTTTACCAATCAATGATAAAAGCGTTTCGATTTATCTGGTTAATAATTCTGACTGGAGCTTGCCTTTTTCTTTGACATTGAATACAGAGAGAATCCATGTCGGGCTTTTGGGAGGAGTACTTAAGGCCAGAAGTGCCCAAAAATCGAATCTGGACTTATCAATAAAAGATATGGAAGAATGGGGTAGTTTTACTTTCAGGGCTTTCTATCACCTCGATGGCCCTTTTGATGAGCGCCCACCATTAACAAAAAAAATGAGGGTGCGTGCAGGCACCTGGTCAAATGCCAGGAAAAAGGCACCGGTTTTGGAGCAGGAAGCTTATTTATATCAACTTGATTCTGATGAAATAGAACTTGTGCAGGATAAACCTAAAGAGCAGGATAAAAAACTCGTTATTGACCCGGCAAAGCTAAAAGAAGGAATGATGGAGAAAAAGCAACCGGAGGTTTTGACTAAAACATATGAAAAGCCAGCTAGTCTTGTTGATTTACATATTGAAGCGTTAACAAAAAATCACTATTCAATGAGTAATGCAGATATGCTTGAATTACAGATGAATACTTTCCTGAATAAATTTGAACAAGCTATCGCTAGTGGCATGGACGAAATTACTTTTATTCATGGCGTCGGCAATGGGGTTCTAAGACAAGAGATTCAAAGGAAACTATCAGGACATAAAAATGTAGCATGGTTTGAAGACGCACAGAAAGAGAAGTTTGGCTATGGAGCTACAAAAATTAAGATAAAATAAAATTCGTTATAAAAATTGATAATTTTTTCTTGTCTGGTGCGTTTTGCACAAGATTTCAATTGATACATTAGTAATGAAAAAAGTAACAATTTCTGTTTGTTTGATTATAATCGTTTTTTTTAGTTCATTTTTTAACGCTAAAGCCCAAAAGGCTAACCCGGAAGCTCCGGTGGAAAAATATCTGCAAGATTCTGTTCGCGTGCAAAAAGTATTTTCAAATATCAGTATCCCCTTTGATATTTCGATGAATGACATCGAACGACAAATCAATGCCTCTATCACAGGCCTTATTTATGAAGATAATAGTTATACAGATGAAGGAAATGATAATTTCAAATGTAAGGTCTGGAAGAAGTCTAATATTCTGATAACTGCTGCCACAAATGATGTATTTGACTTTACAGTTCCGATAAAGGTCTGGGCAGAAAAGGGCATCGGCGCATTTGGAATTATGAAGTATATTCCGATTGAGTTCGAAATGAATTTAAAGTTTTCCACCAGGTTTACTATCAGAACAGATTGGGCCGTTCAGACTTTCACAACTCCTAACGGATATGAGTGGATAACCAAGCCTAAAGTCAATATAGGCTTTGATGTACCGATTGATTTTATTGTAGGAAAAATAATTGATAATAATCATACAAGATTTGCAAAATCTATTGATGATGCGGTAGCGAAAAACCTTTCTATAAAACCTTATGTAGTGCAGGCATGGAATGCAGCCTTACAGCCTTATCTGGTTTCAGAAGAATATAGAACATGGGTGAGAATAACACCCTTAGAGATTTATATGACTCCTCTGGTTACAGCCGGAAGAAGCGTTAGGTCTGTATTAGGTATAAAAGCCTATACAGAAACAATAACAGGCGAGAAACCAATTGTACCTTCTTTGGTAAATACTATACCTAACCTTAAATTGGTTTCTGTGATACCTAATGAATTTCAGGTTGGCTTGATGAGTGATGTGCCATTTGCAGAGGCGGCTTCGGTGGCGAAAAAAATGTTCATAGGCAAGACTTATGACTTTAGAGACGGGAAATACAAAATTGAGATCACAGATCTGGATATATACGGGAGCAATGAGTTTCTTGTTATCAAGGCTGATGTAAAAGGAAACCTTAAAGGCACAATTTATATCAAAGGCGTTCCTGTATATAATCAGGCCAGAAAAAGTATTGTATTGAGTAATACACATTTTGATATTAAAACCAAGAATATACTGGCCAAAGCAGCTGCATGGGTATTGGAGGGGAAAATGGTAAAAATGATTGAAGAAGAATATGGCTTACCCGTAGATGAACTACTAACCTATGCCAAACAAAATGTTGAAGCTGCCATGAACAGTGAATATAGAAGAGGAGTGAAGCTAAAAGGAAAAATTGAAAGTGTGTCGCCTGATAGTGTTTATCTTACCCCTTCAAGTATTATCGCAGTAGTATTGGCAAAAGGTAAGGTAGAATTGAAAGTGGATGGGTTATAGGTTCGCTTAAAAATTAGATATGTAATTAATAGCGAATGTTTTACTAAGACAACGCACATTTAAATTAAAGGGGTCAAGATTCAGGATTAATGAAAAAACATTGCAGATTACAGCCCTAAGAACTACTTTTGTACCCGAGAGGTAAGCCTTCTTATCGCTGCTTAAGGGGTAACCCTATAAGTTGAGGAAAGTCCGAACAGTACAGAGCATCATGCTACCTAACGGGTAGGGGATAATCGAGCGATTGATTGTCTACAGCCAGTGCCACAGAAAATATACCGCCTCAGGGTAAGGGTGAAAAGGTAGAGTAAGAGCCTACCGCTTGTGTTGGTAACAACCAAGGCATGGTAAACCTCATGAACTGAAAGACCAAATAAACCGACGAAAGCAATCTTCGGGTTGTTTAAAAGGTTGCTCGCCTGAGTCGGAGGGTAGGTTGATAGAAATAACAGGTGACTGTTATTCGAGATAAATGATAAGACTTTAATGCTTGTTTTCGGATAAACATTAAATGACAGAATTCGGCTTACAGGCTTACTTCTTATTTTTTTTGAGTATATAGATAAAAAAATACGGCCAGATTGTGGTATTTATTAAAAAAAGCTTATGAAACTTTGATTTCATAAGCTTTTTTTTTAATTTTGCAGTCCCAAAAAAAATGCGGAAAGGGGACGGGTTCCCCACTAAAAAACAAAAACAATGGCAGTTAAAATCAGATTAGCAAAAAGAGGACGTAAGAAAGCACCATTATATGATATCGTGGTAGCTGACGCTCGCTCACCACGTGATGGTAAGTTTATTGAGAAATTGGGTCAGTATAATCCTCAGTCTACCCCAGCGGGTATCACATTGAAAGATGACAGAGCTTTGTATTGGTTGATGGTTGGTGCTGAACCAACAGACACAACCCGCAAAATTTTGTCTGTAAAAGGTATAATGTTTAAAAAACATTTACAAGTCGGAGTTGATAAAGGCGCAATCACTCAGGAAGTGGCAGATGCACGTTTTGACGAGTGGTCGAAAGACAGACAAGAAAAACGTGAGTCAAGAATCGCTAAACTTTCAGAAGGCAAAGATGCTATCAAGAAAGCAGCATTTGAAGCAGAGCGTAAAAAACGTGCTGACATGGAAGCTGCTCAGCAAAAAGCTTTAGCAGATGCTCAGGCAGCGGCTAATCCAACGGCACCAGAAGCAACTGAGGACGCTCCGGCAGCTGAAGCTACTGAAGAATCAGCAGAGGCATAATCAGTTTTCAGATTGATGTTCTAAATTAAATGATAGAAAATCCTCGCCCTAAAGCGGGGATTTTTACATTGAAATAAATAAAGATATGACCAAAGAGGATTGTTACCTATTAGGCAAACTAACAAAGACACACGGGCTGAAAGGAGAATTAGCTATATGGCTTGATGTGGATTATCCGGAAGATTATGAAGAACTGGATTCTGTACTACTGGAAATAAAAGGAGAGTTAGTTCCTCATTTTGTAGAAGAGATTCAGATCAGACCTAATAAATCAATTATTAAGTTTGAAGACATTGATACCATTGAGGATGCGCAGAAACTGGTAAATTGTGATATTTATCTTCCGGAGGATAATTTACCTGAGTTAGAAGATAATCACCAGTTTTATTACCATGAGATTATTGATTTTGACATAATAGATGAAGTAAAAGGTAAACTGGGGAAAGTACTTGCGGTTTATACGTCTGAACGCCAGGACCTGATAGCTATGCAATATGAAGGTACTGAAATACTGATTCCGATTGATGATGACATTGTGAAGACAGTTGACAGAGAAAAAAAGGAGCTTTATACAAGTCTGCCGGATGGTCTGTTAGAAGTATATCTGAATGATGCTACTTCGCAGGAGCCAGATGATGCAGATGAATCTTTGTAAGTTTATATGGAAGCGGTAAACACAACAAGTACTGAAGATACAGGCAAAGATGGAATTCATATTGATATTATTTCATGTGTGCCTCGTTTGCTGGATAGCTACTTTGACCATTCTATTCTGAAGCGGGCAAAGGAAGCCAATCTTGCCGGGGTAGTTATCCATGATCTGAGAGATTATTCTGAGAACAAACACCGTCAGGTTGATGACTATGCTTTTGGTGGAGGAGCAGGAATGGTATTAGGTATTGAGCCTATTGCTAAGTGTATCCGCCATCTGCAATCGTTCAGGACCTACGATGAAATCATTTACATGACCCCAGATGGAGAGGTATTTAATCAGAAGACAGCCAATAGACTATCTATGACAAAAAATCTGATTATTCTTTGTGGCCATTATAAAGGAATAGATGAACGGGTAAGGGAGCATTTTATTACTAAAGAGATTTCGATAGGTGATTATGTATTGTCAGGAGGTGAACTCCCCGCTGCGGTCATATCAGATGCCATTATCCGATTAATTCCGGGTGTACTCAATGATGAAACTTCTGCTTTAACCGATTCCTTTCAGGATAATCTACTGGCTCCACCTGTATATACAAGACCAGCCGAATTTGAAGGTTTAAAAGTACCTGATATTCTGCTTTCAGGTCATGAGAAAAAAATTAACGAGTGGCGTTTAGAGCAATCTATTAAACGCACGCAGGACAGAAGACCCGATCTGCTAAATTAGACGGAGACCTTTATTCTCAAAAAGGCTTCTTTGTTTTCTTCTTTTTCCACACCTGTTTATACTGGTTCATTCTTCTTATTGTGTAATTTATTCTACACTATTTATCTTAAGTATATAAAAAATCAAATCTCGGCCTATGGCTTAATTTTTTTGTATATCTGGTAACGATAGATTGGTGAGTCAGAATCGAAATCAAGAAACATACACGTAATTAATCAATATCCATTATAAATAATTTAAAACCATGAAAAAGAATTTTTTTGCATCAATCGCCACTCTTTTATTGATTTTGTCTTTCAGTAGCTTCAATGCAAGTGCTGCTACTCCGCCTGTTGCCGATGAAAAAGCTGCTACAATCGCTGAAAAAGAAAAAGTTGAATCACCAGAAGCGAAAGCCGTTTTAGCAAGATTGGAAGAAATTAAAGCCATGGATAAGTCAGAGATGACCGCTAAAGAAAAAAGAGAATTGCGTAAAGAAGTAAGAGCGCTTAAAACAAAAGCTGCTCAACTTGGTGGAGGTGTTTATATTTCTGCAGGTGCCCTTATTGTAATTTTGCTTTTAATACTTTTATTGTAATAGTGATTGATAAAGGAGAATGAATATGGAAACTAATCAAAAGCCTAAAGAGAAGAAAGAAGAGCCTGAATTCCCTGGTTATCCATTATATCCGGCTTCTGAAGATATTTATAGTCAAGGTGTTAAAGAAGATAATATTAATCCT
>CALRLN020000182.1:0-9499 GCA_943368675.1 Chitinophaga pinensis
ATTCGCAATCACCTATAAAAGCCGTTAGCTTATAAATTCCTGACTTATTCACAGAAAGATTAGTGATTTTAGGATTACGCAGATTAGAAGTAAAATTATCAGGTCCTTTCCATAAATAGGAATATGTGTCCGGTGCTTTTAATTTTAAAGTATCGTTTTCGCAAAATGAGGTCTTTTCAGTCAAAGCAGACTTCTCCAGCATTTCTACCGAAACCACTCTGGATTCATAAGAACAATAACCCTGATTTGATACGAGAGAGTAATTACCGGGTTCCTTCGGAAAAAATTCATAAGAATTAGCCCCTGGTATAAATTTGCCGTCTTTTTTCCAGGCGAAAGTTGAGCCGAGGCCTCCGTTAGTTACCAGGCGATAAGAACACGTACTAAGCATTTGCTTATCAAATTGTATGGCGGGAGATTCCAATACTTTTACCTCAACAGTATCAGAATACTGCACGCAAGTGTTATTAATATCTCTGTAAATAGCATAATAACGCCCGCTTGTATTCACACTTAAAGAAGTAGTATCCGGGTCAAGCAGTATTCCGTTTCTGTACCATTGAAGTTTATAATTATTAATGGATCTGCCATATAAAGTAGGGAATCTTAAAGCAGCCACATTCCCGGGACACATAGTTATTTTCCCATCCCTTATCAGAGTATTTTTTAATTTGATTACTACAGGTTTATTTGCATCAATTCTGAAAGTGTCCTCTACACTACAGGTTCCTATATTAACAGTTAATTTGTATAAACCGCTTTCATTTGGAGACAGGTAAGTCTCCCAGCCGGAATTCTTAAAAACAGAATTCTTAAACCAGCTAATTTTATATTCTCCAACTGTAGACTGTAAGTAACTATTAAAAGGGTAATTATCATAAATCGATAAACGGTTATTTAAACAGCCCCAGCTATCTTCTGCAAGCTGTATAGCGGGTTTGATTAGTTTCTTCCCAAAAGAGACGACAATTTTCTCGGACTCCACCTCACAACCATTAGGCAAAACTGTTTCATAATTATAAACCCCAGACTCTGATACAACAAAAGTCGTTTTATTGAGACCCTGGTCTACTAAGTTGTTATTTTTATACCATTTATGATAAAGTGAATTATAATAAATACTAGAGAAACCTGTTTTTGTGTTTTCACACATATATAAAGTATCTTTAGGATTAAGATTACCGAAATATATAGACCTGATAAGTCTTATAGGGTTAATGAGTTTTTCATTTTTAATATTTATCTTCAGCGGTCGGGCATGAGACAAACACTCTCCTTGTCTGGCTCTTACGCTATATACGCCTTCTTTATTAATGAAGATTTTTTCAGCAGTAGACCCTTCTATATCAACTCCGTCTTTTTGCCACTGATATTGTATTTCTCCTTGATACAGAAAATTATTTATATTAATATTAAAGAACTCTCCTCTATCACAAATAGTAAATTCATCTTTTTTTATACTTTCATAGGCATAAGCGACTTCCATACCAAGATTTTCAAAGGTACCTGAGTGCTTCAGCGTAATTTTTGGCGTAACATATAAACAATCACCTGTTTGTGCTTCTGCAGTGTAGACACCCTCTTCAGTAGCATAGTATATTTCCTTATTTTCATTGGGAATAATTACACCATTTTTTTTCCATTGGTAAGTTACATTAGCCATCCTGAAGCAGGTTATCTTCAAGCGCCCTCCCTTACAGACTTGTTGCACGGTATTATCTTCCCATAATCCGGCATTATTACCAAGCTGATATTTTAGTAAACATATACTATTACTATCCTGTGAAAGAACAGTAAAAGAACTGATAAACAGTAGTAGTAAAATAGTAGTGGTTTTCATTATTGAGATTAGCGTAGGTATCGCAACACAGCTTTATTAAAATAAAAAAGGTAACTAGTTAACGCAATATTAAAAATATTATCTCAACTATTTACCTTAATCTTAAAACAAATATTGCATCACCCCAGATTCTCCAAGGCCTCCTCTAATGCCTTAATCTTGGCTTCTGCATCAGCCAATTTCTGGCGTTCTTTTTCTACTAGTTCAGGCTTGGCGTTTTGTACAAAGCGCTCGTTTGCCAACTTAGCCTCTGTTGATTTTTTGAAACCAGTGATATAATCCAGTTCTTTTTGCAGATTGGCTTTTTCGGCTTCTACGTCAATTTTAGCGCCCAAATCAATCGTAAACTCATCTCCTTTAATCACAAAACTGATACCATCTGCTTTGTCGTCAACATATTGTATGGCCGAAATATTAGCCAGTTTCTGAATCAGACCTGATAAGACCTCATATCGTGGCTGATTAGTTGTTTTAATGGCCAATGGCAGAGCCTCTTTCGGTGAAATCTGCTTCACATTACGTGTATTACGTACCGTTGAAATGATTTCAGTTAAAATCTCAAAATCAGCCAGAATGGCTTCGTCTATTACTCCTCCAGTTGGGAATGGCGCAATACAAATAGAATCGTTGGCTTCTCTGGTTTTGATATTCTGCCATATTTCTTCAGTGATAAACGGCACCCACGGATGCACTAATCGCATCAATTCATCAAATAATTCAAGGGTAGCATCAAAAGTTTGTTTGTCAATTGGCAAACTTTTCTCATCTACATAAGCCGGTTTTATCATTTCAAGAAACAGCCCACAGAAATCATCCCATATAAGAATGTACGTGCTTTTCAAAGCATCTGACATCCTGAACTTGCTGTAATGATCCAGGGTTTCAGCAACCGCTTTATTCAATTTTGATTTAAACCATTCAATAGCTTTAGCAGATGAAGCAGGCTGTGCCAACGTCTCTGAAACCTCCCAACCCTGTACCAGCCTGAAAGCATTCCAGATTTTATTATTGAAGTTTCTGCCCTGCTCGATAAGTTTCTCGTCATACAATAAATCATTACCTGCCGGAGAACTGAAAAGCATACCTGTACGTACCGAATCTGCGCCATATTGCTCAATCAAATTAAGCGGGTCTGGAGAGTTACCTAAAGATTTTGACATCTTACGGCCCTGTTTGTCTCTTACAATACCAGTCAGATAAACGTTTTTAAACGGATAAGTACCCTGATATTCATAACCTGCAATAATCATTCTTGCAACCCAGAAAAATAAAATCTCAGGAGCCGTTACCAGATCATTGGTCGGATAATAATATTTAATATCCTCATTGTCCGGATTTTTGAATGCATCAAAAACCGACATCGGCCATAACCACGAGCTGAACCAGGTATCTAGCACATCTTCATCCTGCGTAAGGTCATGCTCGCTCAGCGCAAATAATTGGTATTTATTGCGTGCTATTTTCAATGCCTCTTGTTTATTAGTCGCTACAATACAGGTTCCATCAGGCATATAATAGGCCGGAATACGATGCCCCCACCAAAGCTGACGGCTGATACACCAGTCTCTTACGTTTTCCATCCAGTACTTGTATGTATTCTTGAATTTCGGCGGAATAAACTGAATGGTATCATCCATTACATTTTTCAAAGCAGGCTCAGATAAATCTTTCATTTTCATGAACCATTGCAATGAAACCTTCGGCTCAATGACTGCACCTGTTCGCTCTGATGTACCTACTGTCGACTTATAATCTTCTGCTTTTACCAGATTACCTGACTCTTCAAGCAGTTTAATAATCTTTTTACGTGCTATAAAACGGTCTTCTCCGACTAAAATCTGGGCCTTTTCGTTTAATTTACCCTCATCAGTCAGAATATCAATCACAGTCAGATTATGTTTTTGTCCCAAAGCGTAGTCATTCTGGTCGTGGGCAGGGGTCACTTTCAAGGCACCGGTACCAAAATCCATCGTTACGTATTCGTCAGCAATAATGCTTATTTCACGGTTTATTAGCGGAATACGTACTTTCTTCCCGATCAGCTTTTGATAACGCTCATCTTCCGGATTCACACAGATAGCGGCATCGGCCATAATAGTTTCCGGGCGTACTGTTGCAATGGTTACACTTCCTTCGTCTCCATCATAGCGGATATACACCAGTTTCTGCTGAATATCTTTCATGATTACCTCTTCATCCGATACCGTAGTTTTGGCCTGAGGGTCCCAGTTCACCATTCTATAACCACGGTAAATCTCCCCTTTATTATATAAATCCACAAAAACCTCAATTACTGCATCATACAGGTTGGGTTCCATTGTAAAGCGTGTACGGTCCCAATCGCAGGAAGCACCCAATTTGCGTAATTGCTGAAGAATAATACCGCCGTATTTCTCTGTCCATTCCCAGCAATATTTAAGAAACTCCTCACGGCTAAGCTCGTTTTTATTAATACCCTGTTCTTTAAGCATAGCCACAACCTTAGCCTCTGTAGCAATAGAAGCATGATCTGTACCTGGCACCCAACAAGCCTCTTTCCCTTCCATTCTGGCCTTACGGGTCAATACGTCCTGTATGGTATTGTTCAGCATGTGTCCCATGTGTAACACACCCGTTACATTAGGTGGTGGAATCACGATGCAGTATGGTTCTTTGTCTGGATTCGGTTTAGAATTAAAGTACTTGTTATCAGTCCAGTACTGATACCATTTGTCTTCGATTTCTTTCGGATTGTAGGTCTTGCTTATCATGCTTATCTGGTGTTCTTCACTGAAGAACAATTTTTATGTATTTTGCAATAGCTAATTTAACTATTGTCAGTCCTGTCTTTTGAGTTGCTTCAATAGAAAAAGGAGTGCAAAATTACGGAATTTCTTGTGGATTTGCTCGTCTTGCTTACATAAAAAACCTGCAAATCTATTAAACAGACCTGCAGGTTCAGCAGAGAGACCAGAAGTGAAAATTTACAGCTTAGTTGGCATCAATAATTCTACCGGATCCGGAAATACGATGGCTGATTCTTGGATCACCTCTAAACCAAACCGTTCCACTGCCTGAGATACGCACATCAAGATTATAATAAGCCGTGGTTTCACAACGTCCTGAACCATTAATGTCAACGTCTGAGTTATCTGCATGTAAGCCAAAAGATTCGATTTTGCCGCTTCCGGTCATAGTATAAATAGCATTTTTGGTATCTCCTTCCAGAAAAATCAAACCTGAACCACTCAATTGTGCATCAACATCGTTTTTCATGTCTAGTGCCAGGTCTATTAAGCCACTACCTGATAGAGTCAGCTCAATGTTTTTACCATATATTTTATTATCACTGATAACTTTACCGCTGCTGGCTACATAGACACTATAAATATCCGGGGTCTGAATCCAGATTTTGATTTTTTTGTTGGTATAAAAACCACCATTGGCATCCAGAATAAGTGTATTACCACTGATACGAGTAATAATACGAGGAATAATATTACTTTCTGCTTCAATCTGAATATCCCTGGCCGGACCCTGTGTCAGAATTACTTCAGCAGCAAAGTCAAGCTCGATGCGGTTAAAATATCCGGCACGACGATACTCAGTTTCTATAATGCCGCTGCCTGTTTCTTCATAGAAGACATTACAAGAAGATAAACCTGCCACTCCCAGCAGGATAATACCGATAAAGATTAGTGTACGTTTCATTTTAATTGGGTTTTAGCTTTTTCTAAGTTTTTTTTGTCTTTAACTATTAGATGCTATATGTTTGCATAAAGTTGTCTGACATTTTGTTAATAACAAGTTAATGACAATTCAATCTCGTTTTTCCCTTATATCAGACCATAAAAAATGAAGACACTTTGGGGTATAGACCTTGGCGGTACCAAAATTGAAGGCGTTGTAATGAATGCCGATACCAATGAGATATTATTAAGAAAAAGGATTCCGACAGAAGCATTTAAAGGCTATGAGCATATTATCAGCCAAATTGCCAGGCTGATTGATATGATTAAAGACGAAACAAAACTTTCTCCTACAGCAGTAGGATTTAGCACTCCCGGTGCATTAGATCCTACCACCCAGACCATGAAAAACTGCAATACTACCTGCATGAATGGCCAGACTATGAAACAGGATATTGAAAAAGCCATTGGAGTGCCAATCGAAATTGCCAACGATGCCAATTGCTTTGCACTGGCAGAAGCCACAATGGGTATTGTAAAAGATGTAGTGCCAGATGCCAAAGTAGTATTTGGTATTATTATGGGTACAGGTGTTGGTGGCGGTGTGGTAATTAACGGGCAGGTATTAAATGGTCGGCACGGTATTGGTGGCGAATGGGGACATAATGTATTGGAAGATGACGGTTATGACTGTTATTGCGGCAAAAAAGGTTGTAATGAAACCGTTTTCTCAGGCCCGTCATTGCAGCGGTATTATGAAAAAATCAGTGGCAAATCGCTGACCATGAAAGAAATATATCAGGCCTACAAGGAAGGTAATGACCCTCATGCCAGGGCTACCCTTAAGTATTTAACAACATCATTCGGAAAAGCAATTTCTTATATTATCAATGTAATTGACCCTGATGCTGTTGTAATCGGTGGCGGTGTGGGTAATATTGACGAAATATATACAGAAGGCCCTGAGGAACTGAAAAATTATATTTTCAATAGCCGGGTAGTAGAGACACCTTTCTTAAAGCCAAAACTGGGTGATAGCGCAGGCGTATTTGGCGCAGCAGAGTTAGTGAGAGGATATTGATTTGTATCTAGTACAACGAGAGAGCTATCTATTTGTCAGCTCTCCCGTTTTGCTTATCATGACTCCAATGATTTCCCGATTTCATTAATCTGGTCATCATAACCATCTTCATTTCCAATGCCTTTAGGATTCATTCCGTATTCATTTTGTCCTGATTGACCATCCTGAAAAAGCATCCATAATCCATAAAATGGTATTAGCTGAAACCATCCACTATTGCCTAAGTCGTGGCAACGTTTAGCTCCTTGTGCAATGGCAAACCAAAAAGTCGGGATAAATAATATCGCTAAGAAAAACAACTCAGACGAAATAATCAGAAAAATAACAGCGTAAAAAAGTATTACATAAATAATCCTACTAAGGCCAAACTCCATCCTGCGGACACGGCCATCAAATGAAAAAGGGGCTTTAAACATTTTTGTATTGTTAAGGTTAATTAAATTACCTTTTGTCGTTTTTTTCAATACATTCGTTAACAGACATAGCGCCTTTTTTTTATGATTCTAATGACTTCCCAATTTCATTAATTTCGTCATCATAGGTTTCTTCGTTTCCAATTCCTTTTGGATTAAAACCATATTTATTTTCACCGGGCTTGCCATCCTGAAAAAGCATCCATAATCCATAAAATGGTATTAGCTGAAACCAGCCACTATTACCCAGATCATGACATCGCTTTGCGCCTTGTGCTATGGAAAACCAAAAAACCGGCAAATACAATAAAAGTATCCAGAGTGAATTTGTGTAACCAATAAACATCATTATTAATAGAAAACAAAAGATATTAATAATAATACTCAACCCAAACTCTGTCCTGCGGACTCTGCCTTGAAGTGAAAAAGGAGTTTTAAACATATTCGTATCAACTTAGGTAAATTAATAAACCTGCTATTTTTTAATCTTCAGGCTCCCCATATTATGCTAAGATTCCAGTGATTTCCCTATTTCATTAATCTGGTCGTCATAGCTATCTTCATTTCCTATGCCTTTCGGGTTGGGTCCGTAGCTATTCTCTCCCGGTTCACCATCCTGAAAAAGCATCCAGAGGACATAAAATGGTATTAATTGAAACCAGCCGCTATTGCCTAAATCATGACATCTCTTGGCGCCTTGAGCCAGACTGAACCAGTACAAAGGAATATAGAAAAAAATCCAAATGATAATGCCTGCGTCTCTCATCAAAAAAATTAACAGATTGGCAATAAAACTTACAGTAAAAACAATGATAGCGGTAAGTCCATATTCTGTCCTTCGGATACGTCCATCAAATGAAAAGGAGGCTTTAAACATAAGAGTATCGGTTTAGGTTAATTAAATTATGCTCAGTTGAAGAAGAATTATATCATTTGTTTTCTCTTGATCTGAATATATTTATTAATGACCTCAATACTTAACAAATGCGGCTGGGTAATTAAACCCTGAATACCGGATTTAAGTAATTCTTTTAATATTAACTGATTCTGACTCAGAAAATGCTTGCCTATGGTATTTGAATAAATATCTCTTAAATTTTGGGCTGGTTGATTCACAAACTCTACAATTTCAGAATTTTCAAAAAATACTACCAGCACCAGATGGTATTGCGCAATAGCCTTAAGATAAGCCAGATTTCGCTTCAGGCTATTAATTGAATCGAAGTTAGTGAAAATGATTAATAAACTTCGTTGTCTTATCTTGAAACGAACGAACTTATATAATCTCTCAAAATCCGATTCCAGAAAATCCGTTGTGAGGTTATAAAGCGTATCATTAATAACACTAAACTGCTTATATTCACTTCTGGCAGGCAGATAAGAGCAGTTTTTTGATGAAAAAGTAATCAGTCCGGCTTTATCTTTTACATCTAATATTGATTTTGTTAAGGCTATTGAGCCATTAATTGCATAATCAAGAAGTGTTTCCTGTTTAAAGGGCATTTTCATACTTCTTCCCATATCAAGTACCATATAAATATCCTGGCTTCTCTCAGCCTGGTATTGATTGAGCATCAGCCGCCCCTGCTTGGCACTTGCCTTCCAGTTGATATGCCGATAGTTATCGCCGCTAACGTAGTCTTTTATCTGCTCAAACTCAAGGCTCTGCCCTATTTTACGGATATGGGTTGTACTGGTCTCAGAAAAATTATTAACAAGCGCTGTGATAGGTAATTTTTTGAATTGTTCAAAAGACGGATAACAACTGATAGAAGAAAAATCTTCAAATGTGATTTTGCGTGAAACAAAACCTAAAAATGACACACTACATAAGATATTCGTATTCTGCCAGGTGTAAATCCCTCTCTGGGTTGGTCTTACTTCATAAGTCAGTTTCTGATTAGCCGATTTTTTAAGTATCAATTCAATTTTCCATATCCTGATTTGCAGTAAATCGGGTAGATCCTCATAGATAGTCAGTGCTAAATCCATCATGGAGTAATTCCTGATTTGCAATTCTATCTGATTGATGTCTCCGTTACTCAGTCTGTTGGGTAAAGTCCTTCGGCTGTTAATTAGCTGTGATTTGCTGTAAAGCAGAATAGTCTCGACTAAAACTGCTAAAAAAAGTAAGAACAGCAATAATTGACCAAGTAAAAAACTAAGGTTCAGCACCAGCCCAATGCAAAACAGAGCGATGCAAATTCCCAGAACTATGAATGTTCTAGGTGTCAGATAAAACGATTTAAAGAAATTCATCAGCGCGGAATCTCTACTTTTGAAAACAGGTTATCTAGTACTTCATCTGCATTTACGCCTTCCATTTCGGCATCAGGTGTAAGAATAACCCTGTGGCGCAAAGTTGGCTTTGCCACGCTCTTTACATCTTCAGGAATCACAAAATCCCGGCCTGATAATGCCGCTTTCGCTTTAGAAGCCAGCATTAGAGCAATAGATGCCCTTGGCGAAGCGCCCAATTCAAGCAGTTTATAATTTC
>CALRLN020000183.1:0-9496 GCA_943368675.1 Chitinophaga pinensis
ATGCCCCACTAGACAATTTATTCTTTGGCTTTGAGAGAGCTTCCTATATTGTACTGATTTACCTGATTTACGCTTGTCTGCGAGAATACTTCATTATGCGAATCAAAAAATCAGTTAGAAAAGATTATCTGAGTCTGATTGCGAATCAGATTGCTTTAATGGTCATTATTTATCTGTCAATTCCATTTTTTGCAGCTACCTTCGGATTAATCACAGATGATACGTTCTATATTGCCTATGTTGTTTTTATTGCTCCTGCCCTATTGGTTTATCTGACTAATATCTATTGGATTTTCCCGTCATCTGATTCAAAACCGTGGCTTAATATCAGAATTATTACAATAACCATTGTTTCTACTTTTCTCTATACCTTTTTCTTTAGCTGGCTGCCTCATAATATGTTCAGGCCACAATTATGGCTCAGTTCATGGGCGGCCCAGTTATTTTTAGTATGCCCTATCTCATGGCTTGTATACGTTCAGCAAAAAGACAAATTATTACAATTAAGAGGTACCCAGAAAGCATTGGTAAAATCAAAGGCCGATTTGCAGTTTCTCCGCTCGCAAATCAATCCTCATTTTCTGTTCAATGCTTTAAATACATTGTATGGCACTGCGTTAATTGATGGTTCTCAAAGAACGGCAGAGGGTATTCAGAAACTGGGTGATATGATGCGTTTTATGCTACACGATAATCATCAGGACTTTATTCCGATGAGTAATGAGATCAGCTATTTAAAAAATTACATCAGCTTACAAAAACTACGGATTCAAAACTCAGCGTCTATTATTATTGAAGAAACTATTAATGAACAAAATTGTAATCATGTGATTGCCCCCATGATGCTGATTCCGTTTGTTGAGAATGCTTTTAAACATGGCATTCATTCCACCGAAAAATCATGGATACGTATCAAACTGGATTGCGATAAAAATAACATCAGATTTGAAGTCAGAAATAGTGTTCATACCGCACAAACAAATGACCCTGAAAAGGAACATTCGGGCATAGGACTTGAAAATGTAAAAGAACGATTACATTTGTTTTATGCAAACAGACATCAGTTACACTATGGGTCTGACGGGAAAGAGTTTATTGTTACCTTATCAATAGCGCCTAATCAATAACTATATGTTACAAGCCATTGCGATAGATGATGAGCCAATTGCTTTAGAGATTATTAAAACTCTGGCGGCACAGGTGAGTTTTGTAGAACTTGAGGCCTGCTTTACTGATGCTGTGGAGGCAATAACATATATTCACTCCCGGAAGATTGATGTTATTTTTCTGGATATTAAAATGCCCGGCATTTCGGGACTGGAATTAATAAAAACATTGCCAAAAGCACCTTTAGTAATTTTTACAACGGCTTACAGTGAACACGCAGTACAAAGTTTTGAATTGAATGCCATTGATTATCTCTTAAAACCCTTCTCATTTGCAAGGTTTCTACAAGCCTGCAACAAAGCGCATGAACAGGTGACCTTAAAGAACAGCTATCAAAATACTGCCCCTGTTTTGCATTCTCTATTTATCAAAAGTGGTTATGAGCAGGTAAAAATAGACTTAGAAGACCTGTTGTACGTTGAAAGCACAGGAAACTACCTGAAATTTATAACAACTGAACAGACCATAGTTTCGAGACTGACGATGAGTGAGGCCGAAACACTTTTACCACAATCGGCCTTTATTCGTATACACCGCTCTTTTATTGTAGCAAAGAAAAAAATCACAAAAATTGACAAGCGTAGTGTATGGGTAAATGAAAAAGAACTACCGATTGGTGCTTTTTACAGCGAAGAGGTCGGGAAGTTCATTGCGCAAAACTCCAGAGCCTGATTAAGTAAAACTACTGTTTCATTTTAAATCAAAAAACTTACTAACATTTAATTGCAATCTTATGAAGAAGATTATGGCAACGCTATGCCTTTTAATTGGGCTATCATCAAAAATATCAGCACAAAGCACTTCGCAAAAGCTTGAAGAGCTGATGAGCGCTTACGCACAAAATCGCGAATTCAATGGTTCGGTTTTAGTAGCACAGGGGGGTAAAATATTATTAGAAAAGGGATATGGTTTCCAGAATCTGGAAAAGAAGATAAACAATACTTCTGCCACTCTGTATCCTGTTGCGTCTATTACCAAAACCTTTACGGCAACTTTAGTCTTAAAACTGGTTGAATTAAAGAAATTAGGCTTGCAGGATAAGCTAAGCAGATACTATCCTGATTATCCGAAAGGAGATAGTATCACTATTGAAAATTTATTGACGCATACGGCCGGGATTTTTAATTATACTGAAGATAATGACTTTATGTATACGCAAGCAGGTAAACACGCCAGCGAACAAAAGATGATTTCATTGTTTAAAAACAAACCGCTTGATTTTTCTCCGGGCAAAGGATGGAAATATAGTAACTCGGGCTATGTTCTTTTAGGTTATATTATCGAAAAAATAACCGGAATGCCCTATTACTCAGCCATCCGACAATACATCTTTGCGCCCTTGAATATGAGAAATAGTGGTTTCGATTTTGTGAACTTACCCAATGAAAGAAAGGCCCTTGGCTATTATTCGGATGCAGGGAAAGATTATAACAAGCAAGCGCCTTTAGAAGATTCCTCTGTTGTATTTGCGGCAGGTGCTATTTATTCTTCTGTCGGTGATTTATATAAATGGCATCAGGGTATGCAAAAAAACCAGATCATTCAAAAATCTATGTCAGAGAAGGCTTATACCCCTTTCAGGCAGAATTATGGCTATGGATGGATAATAGATTCTCTTTATCACAAGCGAACTGTTTCTCATAGCGGAGGTCTGCCCGGCTACAGAAGTAATTTTGTAAGAATAACAGAAGATGATGTCTGTATTATTTTATTGAACAATACCGAGATTCCAGGCCTTGGTATGATTACCAACAATATATTGGCTGTTTTGTATAATCAACCTTATAAATTACCAGTATCAAAACAGGCAATAAAATTAGACGATTCAGTGCTGAAACGATACACGGGCTTGTTTGAGGTAGAAAAGCAAAAGCTTGTGATTGAGTTTAAAATAGAAAACAATACGCTTATTGCCTATCCGGTCAACGGCCCCAGGTCTGTTCTAACGCCAAAAACAGAATCAAGTTTTTTTGATTCTGAACAAGAGTCAATCGAAATTTCATTTCAGAAAGATGAAACAGGAAATTACAATAAACTTATCCTTGATTTTAACGGGAATATCCAAACAGGGCATCGCCTGCCATAATCAGACTTCTTTGTATTCGCCAAATAGCTCGATGAGCTTTTTATTTCTGAACTCAAAGATTTCGTCCAGTTGCCGAACCACAAACAGACTATTGGCTATTTTGCCCAGAAATCCTAAAGGAAGTTTATAATGGATGATGTCTTCCATCAGCACACCATTTTCAATTGCTTTTAATTTATGCTGATGATGCCAGAATGTATAAGGGCCAAAGCGTTGCTCATCAACAAAATAATCGGGTTCCTGTACATGCGTGATTTCTGTGCACCAGTTTAAAGGAATCCCAAGTATTGGTTTTACCACATAAGTGATAATCTGACCTGCATACATGGTAGAACCATGATGCTGTGAGGTCATTTCAAAACCCATGTAGGCGGGCGTAATGGTTTTTAAATTGGCTGGGGTCGACAGGAAGTCCCAGGCCTGATGAATAGTTAAAGGCAGTTTTTGTGTACGATGCAGGGAGTGCATAAGAGGTTTTTATTTATGTAACTCGTAGAGTTGCCTGATTGTTTTGGTAAAGAACTTTATCGGAATAAACTAAGCCACAATTCAATAGTGGTAGTGATTAGTAGAACTTTTGATTCTACTAATCATTCCGGAAAAGTTCTTTGCCAACAAAGCCTATTTCAATTCTCCAGCTAATACTCTAGCATCTTTTTTGATACCACCTCTCAGGAGGTTTACTATAACCGATTGGTTAATCAGTTCGTCATTCAGAATCTTGTGCAGGTCGTCAACTGATGCAACGGGCTTCCCGTTTAGTCCCACAATAATATCACCTCGGCGCAATTCATCATTATTGGCGTTGGCATCAGCAATTACTTCGCTGATATACACCCCTGTGCGGGTTGGGAGTTTATTGTAGCCAATCATTCTTTCGCTCAGATTCACCACCTGTCCGGCAATGCCTAGTTGTGCTCTTTTTACTTTTCCCTCCAGAATCAGTTTCCCGGCCACATACTTCGTCAGATTGGCCGAAACCGCAAAACATATCCCCTGAGCGGCGGCAATAACTGCCGTATTAACCCCGATGATTTCGCCATGAGAATTGACTAAGGGCCCACCTGAATTGCCGGGATTCAGCGAAGCATCGGTTTGTATCACATCATCAATCATTCTTCCGGTTTCACTTCTCAGGGTTCTGCCCAAAGCGCTTACCACCCCGGCTGTAACAGTATACTGAAAACCCAGGGGATTGCCGATTGCTATGGCTATCTGCCCTACTTTCAGCGTGTCGGAATCACTGAATCGTAAAGGTTTCAGTGCATCGGCATAGATTTTCAAAACCGCTATATCGGTATAAGGGTCTGTACCTATGATTGTTGCCTCAAATAACCTTCCGTCCATCAAGCCAACCTCAACCCTTTCTGAATTACTGACTACGTGGTTGTTAGTAATTACAAAACCATCACTTGAAATAATAAACCCTGACCCGCCCGCTTCCTGCGGTTGTTTCAATCGGGGATTATTGGTTTGAACAGGCTTTTTCAGTACTTTAATCTGAACAACAGAATTACTCGCTTTTTCTACCACCTGCGTAATGGTACGTGAATAGGCATCCAGTATTTTATCATCATCTGATGATTGGTGTAAAGTATTGTCTTCAATAGCAGAAGACGATAGAAAAGATAACATTTTTCTCCTTTTTTTATATGCAGGGAGATGGTCAAGAAGTTTGCCAAAGCAATTTTACTGTCAAAATGGCTGGAATGCTATTCATTTGAATGGTATCATGATTATAAAGTCGCTCATTTCTCAAAAATAGGTGTAACACTCGTAACAGATGTAACAACACTAATAGTGTTACAGTGTTACAAGACTCATATATAAACTGCTCCCACCTGAATAAACGTTTATACAGATGCAGATTCTGTAACAGATGTAACAACACTAATAGTGTTACAAGACTCATATATATAAACTGCTCCCACATGAGTAAGCCTTTATACAGATGTAGATTCTGTAACAGATGTAACAACACTAATAGTGTTACATCTGTTACAGTGTTACAATACTTGTGCTTATTTACATTAAGTAATTGATTATTAGTATTTTATATATACTATATATATTATTAATTAAATAAACATCTTAAGTTCTTTCATTAATTATTCTGAATAAGTTTTTGAATCTCAATCTACAACACCTCGTTTCATTCCATTAACATATTTTCATTTGTTACCAAAAATCCTGTAACACCTGTAACACTTATAGTGTTGATACATTTGTTACATCTGTTACGAACTGTTACAGATCTTTAGTAAGAGTTTGAATAATTTTTGAATGTCATTCACTGGCGCTGCAACATATTTAAATCATGTATCACCTGTAACACTTGTAGTGTTGATACATTTGTTACATCTGTTACAAACTGTTACAGGTTTTTTGCATCAGTCATCCTTTTATTTAATAAACAATAACAGGAAATACTATTCAACAAATAACTCATCTAAATCCATATTCAAAAGCCAAATTCACCTCCATAAAACTTTGAAATTCAGAGAATTGTAAGAACAGAACTTACATTTATTGCCTAAACGTAGAATGAGGCAATTACATACAAGATGTCTATACAAGTCAGAATAGTATCATATATTGTCAGGTAAGGGTTTCATTTTTTAATATACATGGTTCATTATCAGCTTTTTTTTACTACATACGTGTTTATTATAACCACTGGCTGATAAATATAGTATTAGCTGGAGCAGAATAGTGAACTATCCTATTTTCAGGTTTGGTATGCTCCTGTCATATTGCTTACACCTCTGTAGAAGTTATCAGAATATTATCATGAACCTGTTTAAACTTTTTATTTATTGATGAAAATGAGTAGATTTTAGACGAGACAATTCATTTATTTGAATCGTAGCAGAGCTACGGTGAAAATAAATGAAGCAGTCGCAGTCAAAATATACCATTTTCTAATCCAAAGAAATAAGTTTAAACAGGTTCCATAAGAGTTTGTTTAAAATGTGATAATTTTAAGAAATTATTCAACCTCCCTTAAACGACCTTACTATGAAACGATGTATGTCGGTTCTGCTGCTATTGGCTTTGCATTCAGCGGCATTCGCACAATTAAAACTAGCCCGTCTGTTTTCAGACCATGTGGTGCTTCAGCGACAAAAAACTATTCCTGTATGGGGTTGGGCTACCCCCAATGAAAGCGTAAAAGTATCTCTGGCTAACCAATCTCAATCTGCCAAAGCTGATGCTTCAGGCAAATGGATGGTTCGGTTCTCTCCTATGGAAGCAGGTGGCCCTCATCAGCTAACAGTTTCTGCAAAATCAGATAATCTTGCTATAAAAGATATTCTGATTGGCGAAGTATGGCTATGCTCCGGGCAATCGAATATGGAATGGAGAGTATCACAGGCCAATAATTATATTGAAGAAAAGAAAAATGCTGATTATCCGCAAATCAGACATTTTTTTGTTGACCACGAGGTAACCATGACCCCACAGGCTGATTTAAAGTCAGGTGAGTGGAAAATCTGTTCTCCTGAAACTTTCGGCAATTTCACAGCAGTAGGTTTCTTTTTTGCCCGTGAATTATATCAGAAACTCAATATCCCTGTAGGTTTACTCCATTCGTCGTGGGGTGGCTCACAGATTGAAGGTTGGATAAGCAAAGAAGCGATGCTTACTAACGATGAATTAAAGACTTACGCCCAAAGCTTACCTGATAACTGGGCAGATGCCGATGCTATACATGACAAAAAAACCAGAAAGGTTATCTTAGGAAGCGAAAGCATTAACCCTACTATGGACGATGAAAAGAAATACTTTGAAGCAAACTATGATTTTTCAAAATGGTTGAATGCAGGAAGTCCGCTGGGTCAATGGGATTGGAAAGGAGTCTGGATGTTCCGGGGAAATGGCTACATGGCTCGTACCATTGATATGCCTGCTGATATGGCTGCAAAAGAAACAACATTAGGCCTTGGTATTCAGGATAGCCAGAACCAGGTTTACATCAACGGAACATTAGTCTATGAGGGCGCTCAGAATGGCATAAGGAAAATCAGTATTCCTGCTAATACCTGGAAATCCGGCAATAACCAACTGATGATAAAATTTGGTAATATGGTAAATCCTTCATGGTATGGCTTAGGTCTGATGGGTAGTGAAAGTGATTTGTTTGTGAGTGCCGGAACAGATAAAATCAGCCTGGCTAATGGCTGGAAAATCATGCCGTCATTTGCTGATAAGCATGAGTATGTACATTCAAGCAATAATCTCGGCACAACTATCTATAATTCCATGATAGCTCCTTTAGTTCCTTTTGCCATCAGAGGCGCCTTATGGTATCAGGGAGAATCTAATGCCGGAAGAGCCTATCAGTACAGAACGAGTTTCCCTTTAATGATAAAAGACTGGCGCAAGCAGTGGAAAGATGATTTTTCATTCTATTTCGTACAGCTATCCAGTTATGGAGATTACCAGAATAGTAATCAGGGTAGCAACTGGGGAGAACTGAGAGAAGCCCAGACCATGACACTCAGCTTGCCTAAAACAGGTATGGCTGTATCGACCGATGTAGGCAATCCTAAAGATATTCACCCAACCAATAAGCAGGATGTCGGGCATCGGCTGGCAGTAAATGCTTTGAAATTTGATTATGGACAAGATGTTTTACATTCAGGCCCTATGTATGAATCCGTAAAGTTTGAAGAAGGCAAGGCAGTACTTTCATTTAAACATATAGGCAAGGGATTGATGGCTAAAGATAAATTCGGTTATCTGAAAGGTTTCGAGATTGCGGGAGAAGACAAGGCATTTTATTATGCCAAAGCCGACATAATAGGCGATAAAGTGGTGGTTTACCATCCGAAAGGATTGAAACCGATTGCTGTGAGATATGCCTGGGCAGATGCACCGGAAGATGCCAATCTGTTTAATATTGATGGTTTACCGGCCAGTCCATTCAGAACTGATGATTGGAAAGGGCTGACTGTCGGAAAGAAATTTGAATAGTTTTTAACAAAAGATCTGATGAATTATATAGCAAATCCTACCCGCTACGAACAAATGACCTACCGCAGATGCGGGAAGAGTGGCATTAAACTACCTGTCATTTCACTGGGGCTCTGGCATAATTTCGGTGGTGTAGATGTCTTCGAAAACTATCGTTCTATACTTCGCACTGCTTTCGATAATGGCATTACCCATTTTGATTTAGCCAATAACTATGGTCCACCTCCAGGGTCGGCAGAAGAAAACTTCGGGATATTGATGAAGAAAGACTTTGCTCAATATCGTGACGAACTAATTATCTCATCTAAAGCAGGATACCTGATGTGGCCCGGACCTTATGGTGAATGGGGTTCAAAAAAATACCTGGTTGCAAGCCTTGACCAGAGTCTGAAACGCATGGGGCTGGATTATGTGGACATTTTCTATAGCCATCGCCCTGACCCTGATACTCCATTGGAAGAAACAATGGCGGCACTTGATTTAATTGTGCGCCAGGGAAAGGCTTTATATGTGGGAATATCAAACTATCACGCCGAAGATGCAGCAAAAGCCATTGAAATCCTGAATCGGCTGGGTACACCTTGTCTGATACATCAACCCAAATATTCTATGTTTGAACGTTGGGTTGAAGGTGGTTTAATGGATGTATTGGGCGAAAAAGGAGTTGGGTGTATCCCCTTCTCTCCCCTGGCACAGGGTTTATTGACTGATAAATATCTGAAAGGCATTCCGGCGGATTCGAGAGCGGCAAAGTCAACAGGTCATTTGCAGGAAAATCAGGTACATGAAGGAGTAATTGACAAAATTCGGCAATTAAATAATCTGGCTTTAGAGCGGAGCCAGACACTTGCTCAAATGGCGCTTGCCTGGTTATTAAAAGATTATAGAGTTACGTCTGTTTTGATTGGCGCAAGTCGCGTTTCACAATTGGAAGACTCATTAAAGTGTTTACACAATCTGGATTTCACGCACGATGAACTCCAGAAAATTGAAAGTATCTTAAACGGTTAATAAGAATAAATTTCAGCCGGGTCATGCTATGTTGTTTTGCATAGCATGATTTCTTAAATTAATAACAGGCTGAAAAAGTTTCTTTTCTTTCATCAGGTCTTTGAGCAGACTATGAAAAAAAGACCAGAGAGATTGAAACAAAACAAATCGTTCAGAGCAAGCTTATTTGTCAACTCCGGTGGCAAATAATTATTAGTCCAGCAATTCAATAGGCTATTTTCAATGAATCGACCTCAGATAATTGTCAGATTGACA
>CALRLN020000184.1:0-9423 GCA_943368675.1 Chitinophaga pinensis
TTACAGAGAAATAATAAAGAAATGCCTGGTAACAGACCCCGAAAAAAGAGTTAAAAGTGCTGGTGATTTACTTAAATTACTTGGCAAAGAGCCTGTAAGTTTCGATGCGGCAGTTAATGATCTTACAAAAATTATTCCTAAATCTCCTAAGGTCGCCCAAGCCCCAACAAAGCCTGTTGTGATTAAGGAACAACCGGTTGAAGAGGGAACTGTGCTTAAAACTTCATTTAAAAAGGAGAAGGAGAATGATAACGCAAAACTAAAGTGGCTGATATATCTTTTTGCAGGGGCTGCTATTTTAGGCGGTGTCTACTTTTTCATTCGTGTATCTTCTGAACCGGCACCTGCACCAGTCGTTGAAAATATCAATAAAGAAAATACCGGCACAATATCTGATACCCTGGCCAAAAAGAATGACGCTGATGTGATAACCAAAGAACCGGCAAAGATTGAACCACCAAAAAATGAATCAAAACCTGAGATTAATAAACCAACTGCCCCAGGTCTGGCTCCCGTTGCTTCTCAGAGCAGCAATAAAGGCACATTGGTGATTTCTTCTAATGAAGATTGCGATATATCAGTTGACGGTAAATCTTATGGAAAACTGACTGGCTTTAAAGGTAAAAGTCTGATTTTAGACGGAACAGACGGCCCGAATAGATCAAAAGTATATATTGTTGTACTGACCAATAGTCAGGGAGAAAAAATACAGGAAGTTTTAACCGTTTATGCCGGAAAAACCTATTCTAAACAAGTGAACTTCTAACAATATGGATAAATATCAATTTGTTTATCAGCGATATCAGGTTCCTGAAACCTATCAGCTTACTTATGATGATAGCACCGGTAATGTTTTTATCGGCGCAGGTTATAATCTAAGTACTCATTCATATAATGAAGTTGTTGAAGATCTGACTCAGGCAGGTTTTGACCGCTTTACAGTACTTACTTTGGCAGAGGCAGCCAATAAAACTGGTATAGAAGCGCAAAACTGGGTACAACAAAACAGATTCCTGATTATTTCAGAGCAGCAGCATCAAAACCTTTTTGAATTTGTAACTATACCTGATTTTGAAGAAAACCTGAATATACAGCTGGAGAAATGTAAAGAAAATATACAGGATTTTCCGGACATTGATACAAGCGCCCTATCTGATACACAAAAGCAGCTATTATTTAATTTTGTTACGAATAATGACCTCCTGAACCATGACCAATTAGCAAAGTCCGTAATTGAGGAGGATTGGGATAGTGTATACAACGAATTAAGAGATTTACAATACAGTCAGGTTTATGGTGAAGTATCACAGAAAATGTTGTCTGATATATTTCAGAACTCATCAGCATCACTTAATGATAATACAGTTAGCTGGAACCTCTCTGCTGAAACTTTGACAGGAGACGAACATAGCATAGAATTAAAAATTCCGACCAATTATGATTTTACCTATAATCAGGAAATCGGACATCAGGGACAAAGCCTGGTTCCCCATTTTCCTGGAGGTAAATCAGGGGTTACAATCGGCCCGGGCTACGACATGGGGCATCGGACTCCGGAGGAGATTTATACTGACCTCACAGCCGCAGGTATTGACCCTGAAACTGCCCGGGTTCTGATGGAAGCAGCAGGTAAAACTGGTATTGAAGCGCAACAATGGGCGATGTCTCACCATGAGATTCATATTTCAGAAGAGCAGCAACGTTATATGTTTTATAATCTGCTGGTACCTGAATACGAACACCGTGCCCAGGAACAATTGCAGAGCTTCCTGGAAAAGCATCCCGAAGTAGACCCGGCATCAGCCGATTGGGACAACCTGTCTGACAAACAGAGAGAAATGTTGTTTGACTTTACCTACAACGCAGGCTTAGACAAGTTCCCGACATTCGTAAAGGCTGTTCTGGAAGAAGACTGGGACAATGCCTATCATTCCTTTGAACGTTACTCGGCAGGTGAGCTATTATCTTACCGTAACGAAAGCTTTTATGAAGAATTTCTGGATGAACAATTGCATTATGGATATAATGGGTATCAACAACAAAACGAAACGCCTGATGATTATGGCGTGGGTGTATAATTCTCTTAACCTCTCCTCGCACCAAAATCCCACTTATCAAAAAGCTTAATGAATATTCTGGCGATGTTTTTAGCATCGTCAATACCTCTGTGGTGTGTGCCCTCTAAAATGATTTTTTCATTTTTGAGGGCATTTTTCATCCCTATCGGACGGGTCTGCCTGATTTTGGCATACTGGTGTTTAAGGCTGATGTGAGCTTCCAGCCAGTCGGTAGCAAGTCCATGTAGTTCACAATCATTTTTAAACTGCACTCTATCATAAAAGCCCCATGAGCAAAGCAGAGAATCATCGCCAAAACTTGATATCCAGTTCTGAAATTCTTCTAATACAATGGGGAATATTTGTGCTTCATCTACCTGTTGTTGTGTGATAGAGGTTAGTTCAGTACAGAAATCAGACAACGTCGGATGTACAGTAGGTTTAACGAATTTGTTAAACTCACCAATTATCTGTTTTTCTTCATTGATGCAAACAGCACCTATTTCTATAATTTCGTTGGGTTGTTTATCTCTTTTTTCCCAGCAGGTGGCTTCTAAGTCTAGGATTATGTAGGTCATTTTTGATTTTATTAAAAACCTGCTTATATGCTTTATTTCTTTAATCTTAAATTTTTAATTATCTCTTTAAGTTGTTCAACACTTAGATACCGATCTTTATAATCTTTACGATGCATCATTCTATGACAATTAGAACAAACCATCGCTAAGTCTTCTATTCTGGTTTCTCGCTCGCCGCCTTTTGCAATAGGTAATTTATGATGACACTCTATAAATTTCGTGCCTAAATCTCCATAAGTTTCCTTGAAATCAAAACTACAACATTCGCAAAGTATTTTCCCGTTTACTAAAGCTCTCTTTTTTGCTAACTCTATAATAATTGGATTTCTTTCTCGTCTTTTATGTTTGCGAAACTCCTCAATTTCTTTACCCTCTAATACACTAAAATCTTCATCTATAATTTCATGATTAATTATATTATTATATTCTTCAATATTACTTTCTACTTGATTATTAAAGTGCCCATTAAATAACTTCCATATTTCTTTTTGAATTTCTTCCAGAGATTGAGTTTCACTTAAAAGTTGAACAGAGCATATTTTCCCACGATTTGGCTTAAAAAAACTTAAGTTTCTCGGATTCGTATAGATTGAAGTTCTAGGGTTGGCTTTTGCAATTACAATTACTTTCCTTTCCCACTTAAAGCGATGGTCTGTATCTGGATTTTCCTTTAGAATGTTATCTATTGGTGTTACAAGATGGGTTAGGTAAGTTTTAGGTGCTATTCCTGGCATTCTGTCTACCTTTTGAAACAGTAATATTATTTCTCCTGCTATAACTTCCTTTGCTCCCTTCGTTTGGTCTTTTGAGAAGGTTAGCGAGAAGACCATATCTGAGCCACTTTCAAAAAATGCCCAGCCTGTGCCATTTTCTCTTTTTACATTTTTTACCCACTTAATATCCGAAGGTTTGAAAATCATATTTGCCTTAAAATTAGATGAAAATTAGTTTAAGCAAATGTTGTAAAAAAGAGATAATTAATAATAAAAAAATTATTAAACGGTGTTTTTTATAAAAGATTGCCCTTATAGCTCGTTTACTGATACTTATAAAGAATTATTCTTACCTAATCTCCCTCACTCCTCCACATACTCCAAAACATCCCCAGGCTGGCAGTTGAGTACCTTACAAATAGCTTCCAGAGTATCAAAGCGGATACCTTTGGCTTTGCCGGTTTTCAGGATGGATAAATTGACGGTGGTGATTCCGATTTTTTCTGCCAACTCTTTACTTTGCATCTTGCGTTTGGCAAGCATCACATCTACATTGATTATAATTGGCATATCTCAAATGAATAAATCTTGTTCTTTCTGTAATTGTAAACCCTGTCTGAAAATCGCTGCAAAGAAATAGGCAAAGATGCCTAAAATGAAATGCAAGATAACTAAAATTACAGCCATGTCTTCAACCTCTGCAAAAATGCTGGCAAAGAAAATGGTTATACCCGGCAACAAAAGATTGGCCCAATAAAAAAACCGCAACTGCCTGATACCAAATTCTGTGAACAGTTTTGGCTGAAAGAATACCTTGAAAATATTACTGGCTAAAAGAAAGAACAAACCGTATAGCCCAAGCACCAGTAGAAAATCAAAAATGATATAAGACACATTGTAGTCACCGATCAGAAAAGGCTTTTCTGTAAACGGGTACATGACCGAAAAATACTTTTTGTTTTCTCTGAAACCCAGAAACACACCCGTCACGAGAGAGAAAAGCGAGTAGGCTGCTGTAAACAGATAAAAAAAGGCCAGTACCCGGGTGATGTAAAAGAGAATTTTAGAAATAATTTTTACTTTGTTCATTTTCCATAATTTTTAAATATGCAGTAAAAATAATTTTTAATTATCATAAAACAATAATTAATTTATTTTTTACAATTATTTTCTACTCCTTTCAATAAGTAATATCTCAATCTTATTCACTAACTTTATCATTCTTCAAAAAAAAGTTAAAAACTTTTGTAATGAGTTTCAAGGCCAGTCGTCTATGTTATTGAAATGGATTTAAAAGTATTTACACAATCGGTTCTTCAGCATCAATCCCGGCTTTTTCGGGTGGCAAAACTCTTCCTTAAGAATACAGAGGAGGCCGAAGACACCGTTCAGGAAATATTTTTAAGACTATGGGATAAACGTCAGCAACTCGAGGCTTATAATAGTGTAGAGGCTTTGGCCGTGCAAATGACCAAAAATCTTTGTCTGGATAAATTGAAGTCCCACGCTTACAACTATACCAGTACGGGTTTAGAAACAGTTGAGGTAAACGCCCGAACCTATACCCCACATGAGCAGACAGAACTGGCAGATAGCAATGAATTGTTGAAGAAAATCATTGACGATTTACCCGAAATCCAGAAAACGATTCTTCACCTGCGTGACGTAGAAGAATATTCGTTTGAAGAAATTGAACAGATTACAGGACAGACCATTAATAATATAAGAGTCATATTGTCGAGAGCCAGAAAAAGTGTGAGAGACAGTTACCAAAAAACAAACAATTATGAATCAGGAAATTGAAAAATTACTGGAGAAATATTATGAAGGTGAAACCACACTCCAGGAAGAAAAGTACATCAAAGAGTTTTTTAGCAAAAGTGATATACCTGCGCATTTGCAACCATATATAGCAGAGTTTGGGTATTACAAACAGGCTGCAAAGGAAACCCCCTCGAAAAACCTGAACGAAGCAATTCTCAGCAAAATTGAAAAGAAAGGTAGAATCGTTCAGTTCAGAGTAGCAAGTCTGAGAATCGCAGCAGGTGTAGCTTTAATGATAGGTAGTTTTGCCGCAGGATATATTTATAATAATAAAGGTGGCGAGATACCGATTGCACAGAGTACGCCGGAAAGGGCGATGAGAGAAACCTTGCAGTTTCAACAGGTGAGTCTGACTTCGGCCAGTGAAAGGATTGATGCCGTAAACCAGAGTTTAAAACTGGAAGAATTAGATAAAGAACTGATACAACTTTTAATTAATACATTGAATTTCGACGATAATGTGAATGTACGCCTTGCGGCTTGTCAGGCACTTGCCCGTTTTGAAAGCGAGCCCGCTGTAAGAGAAGGGCTGATGCAATCGCTCAAAATTCAGACCGACCCGACTATTCAGATAACACTCATCGAATTACTGGTGATGATGAAAGAAAAACGTGCTTCGGAAACACTGGAGCAAATTGCCAAAGACAAAGCCGTGATGGATGTAGTTAGGATGAAAGCCGAGGAAGGCGTGGCAACTTTGATTACTTTGTAGTAGGGATGGCTTATGCCGCGGCCTTCGACTGCGCTCAGTCACCGGGCTTAGCTTTAGTTCAGATTGACTATAAATGGCATCTAAACAGTACTAAAAGACTTCTATACCTAGTAACCAAGCCCTTGAAAAGCGCTAGGGCTGGTCCCTGAGCGGAGTCGAAGGGCGTGCATTGGAAAACAGAAGTATATGAAATAATCCAATTGTATTCAAAACTCAATATAAACAATTAACAAAACAAAGATTATCAGAGAAGCAGAGGCCTTATTCTTTGAGCATCTTATTAACAAATCAATTTCAGAATTATTTAAAAGCACATTACAATGAAAAAAAATATGTTCGTACTCGCTTGCCTTTTATTAACTGCTGTCTATACGCAAGCACAGGAATTCAAGACAAAATTAGCCAATACCAAAGACAGCAAAATAGCCATTGAACTGGATGGCGAAAACCTTAAAATTGAAGGATATGCCGGAGATGAAGTAATCATTAAAGGTGGTGGTGTTGAGCCGATCCCCGAACAAGCCAAAGGTTTGAAACCCCTCTATAATACCAATGTTGATAATACTGGTTTGGGGGTGGCTGTTAATGTAGAAGGTGGCGTATTAAAAATTGAAAAAGCTTCCAGAAAATCAGCTAAGTACACAATAATGGTTCCTAACAAGGCAAGTATTATGTATACGCAGGTTAATTGGCAAGGTGGCTCACCTGTCAGCTTCAGTAATATTGACGGAGACCTGGAAATAAAAACCAATAATTCGGATATAAAATTGACAAATGTAACCGGACCTATCGTAGCCAATAGTATCAGTGGCAAACTCACTGCGGTTTTCTCTTCATTGAATCAGTCTACGCCTTCTTCTATCTCTTTGATAAGCGGGGACTTAGATATAACTCTTCCTGCAACGACTAAGGCAACACTATCGATGAAATCTATCTCAGGAGAAATCTACTCGGATTTAGACTTGAATTTAAAATCAGGAAAAGATGGTATGTCGAGAGTTGGTGGTGGACACAATATCAATGGCAATTTGAACGGTGGTGGTGTGAATCTTCAGTTGAACACCATAAGTAGCAATATCTACGTACGTAAGAAATAACAACCTTTGTCCTTTATAAAATTATGAAAAAGAGAATTCAATTCGTTACAACATTATTACTATTACTCGGCCTTTGCCACTCGTTTACCTATGCCCAGAAAATTATCGAAAAACACCTACCTTTCTCGGCAGGGCAATCGGTAGACCTGAATCTCAGATTCGCCGATGATATTAAGGTACAGTACTGGGATAAAGCGGAAGTCTATGTAAAAATTGCCGTTGAAATCAACGGAGGAAGACTGAATGATGCGCTTTTAGTAGATTCTAAAAGTACATCAAATGAATTGAGTCTGAAAACTGATTATGACAAAGAACTGATTAAAAAGGGCAGATATGAAGATTGCCCGGATACCAAAGATGGACATCGTTCTTCGTGGGGTAGTGACAGAGAACGCTATTATGTGTGCAGCACAATCAACTACGAAGTTTATCTGCCCAAAAAAGCTGAAGTGAATCTGGAAACTATTAACGGCAATATCTGGATTAGCAGCATCAGCAATAATCTTACAGCCAAAACTATCAGCGGCTTTGTAGAGGTAAACTGGCCAAAAGGTAAAGGTGGGAATATAGGCATGAAAACCATTACCGGAGAGGTATACTCTGATTTAGACATTGCTTTCACCAACAAAAAACAGAAAAACCCAATAGTGGGCTATCTGCTGGAGGGCAAAGTGTATGGAGGTGGCCCGGATGTACGTTTTGAGTCTATCAGTAATAATGTTTATGTGAGAAACAAGAATTGAGTATATAGTAAATGTAATTAAGGTTTAGTTTTGGCAGCTTTGTAAAGTGGACAACTTACAAGGCTGCCAAACTTTTTATATATGGTCTGAATTTCTTTACCTGTTGGCATAGATTTGACGGCAATCTATTCGTTTCTTTGCAAAAATATTATTTACCTCTTATGACGAAAGGATTAAAAATAACTACGTGGATTTACTGCATATTTTCTTTTGCCGCTATGCAGGCTAAAGCACAAACTGACGCACAGCTAAAAATAATAGACCAATTTGTTAAAAAAAATATAGATAAGAACCATATACCTGGTTTATCGATAGCCATTGTCAATAAAAATCAGGTAGTTTTCTCAAAGGGATACGGCAAAGACGGAGACAATAGAGCCATCATTAGCAGTACTCCTTTTGCTATTGCTTCACTGAGCAAGGCATTTGCAGCTATGGCGGTTATGCAATTGGTAGAAGCCGGAAAAATCAATCTTGATGCGCCTGTTAGGCAATATATCCCTTCATTTACAATGGCTGATACGCGGGCTGATAAAATTACTGTCAGACAGTTTCTGAATCAGACCAGTGGCTTGTCTGATATGGTATACCCGGAACTAGCATTCAAGCAACAACCTGCTTCTACAGGCAATACCATTGATAACCTGAAAGATGTGAAATTAAACAATAACCCGGGAGAGAAATTTCAGTATCACAACCCCAATTATCAGATAATTGCACATCTGGTTGAGGTAGTGAGTCAGGAGAAATTCGCAGATTACCTGCAAAAACACCTATTTGCTCCGCTACAGATGACTCACACTAGTACTTATCACAACACACTCGAAATTCAGAAACACGTTGCAAAGGGTAATATATTCGTATTTGGCCAGCCTGTAAAACTCAATGAGCCAAACTGGTTTGTAGAGGGCTCGGCGGGTATGGTATCCACTACTTCTGATTTGGCGAAATGGTTAATGCTCTATCTGAATAAGGGAGAATATAAAGGACAGAGGTTACTAAGCGAGAAAGGCATTGAAACAATGTTTTCAACGCCTGCCAATAGTGGTTATGGCCTGGGTTGGTTCGTAGATTCGCAAAAGAATGTTTCACATAGCGGGGTATTCTGGACTTATCAGGCAGAGCAGATGATTATGACGAAAGAGGGTTTCGGCATAATCATTCTTTTCAATAGCGGCATCAATGCCTTCCAGGACTATCATGTCTTTCTTGAAGGGGTAAGTAATATATTGGCAAATAAAGAAGCTGAATTCCCTTTTATGACTGATCCACTTTACGAGCTGCTAATGGCTACTTTTATAATACTGACATTGTTCCTTACTTTTATTCGTTTCCGAAACTTAAAAATGTGGGTGGCAAAACATCGTTTAAAACCATCCGGGGTAGTTATCAGCAAAAATCTTGTTCGCTTGCTCCCATTAGTTGTATTATTATTAATTCCAACTCTATTAACTTTAATAGCTAAAAGAGTGCTAAGCTGGGAGCGTATCTTTCTGATGGCTCCAAGCGTAATTATCTGGTTAGGCATAGTAGCACTTTGTAATCTGATGATTGTAGGAGCCAGGGTTGTGAGTTTAAGGAAACGCTGGTGAGACTGCCCGGTCTCTATCACGATTTTTTAAATCGTCTGCCTGGCATCAGGATACAAGTATTGACAAAAACATTTTCAACTCCCAAACTGATTTTCCGTTCGGTTAAG
>CALRLN020000185.1:0-9402 GCA_943368675.1 Chitinophaga pinensis
GATACTTATTGACCAGAAAAATGGTATTGGGTATACCAATAACAATAATTAAAGGCGGAATAAGCCCCAGCAGAATGGTGATCTTATAACCCAGCAAAACAATGATGCCAACCGACCAGACAACTGAAATCATGACCAGCAAGGCAGTAAAAAGGGCGGTACGTATAGAGCGAAAAAAAAGAAAAAGAATACCTATTGTAACCAGAAATGCCAGAAACATAAACTTAAACATCTCTGCACTTACTTTTGAAATAAAATTGGTTCGTATAAATGGCATGCCCGAGAAATGGACATCAATATTGTTTTTCTTGCCGAACGCCCTTGCTTCTGCTTCTATTTCTCTTGTTATGGCAATTCTTCCTTTGCTGTTAAGTTTTGCCTGATCAAAAGTAATCGCCATTAAGTGAGCATTACCTTCGGTACTATATACAAAACCTCTGTAAAACGGAAATCGCTCAATTTTTTTTCTGATTGAATCAACTTCTGCCTGACTTGTGGGCTTTTGGGGTATAATAGGCCTGAAATCAAATCGCATCAGGCTGTCATCTCTTACAATTTCGAAGAGATTGGCATTGGAAACTACATTTTTTATGCCATCGATACTTTTGACTGATTTGGTAAGGTCATACCATTGGTTAAAAACGGGAAGTTGATAAATTCTGTCTGACTCAATGGCAATTACCATCACATTGCCATCTTCACCGAATCGTTTTTTAAAATCTTCATATAATTGATAATTGTCATCAGTCTGAGGAAGAATTCTTGCTAACTCATACGACATCTGTATCTGAGAGGCCATATAAGCCATAAAGCCTGTCATAAGGGTTAAAAATACCAGCCAGCTTCGACGATTCCTTAAGATAATTTTCGCAATATTATACCAGAACATATTTGGTGATTAGCCTTTAGTAGTAATGAGGTCCCAAAATTAGCTTTTTTAAATGAAAAACCGTGAAGAAACATATATATATACCAAATCTGTAGACTATTCAATCCCTCTGAAGCTATTTAGTAAGGCTTTTGCGCCTTGAATGGGAAGCATTCTGCCTGATAAAATCTTTTCCTGAATGTTATGAAACATTGCCTTTACGACTGAATTATTAAAAAAATCATCTTCAAGCGACTGACGGATAAATGCATACATCCATTCAAGGTTCTGTTTCTGTCTGTTTGTGTCCCAGAATCCACTGGCCTGCATTTTTTTTGTATAGGTCTGTATGGTCTCCCATATTTCTATAATGCCGCTATTGTTAAGTGCAGAGCAGGTCATTACTGGTGTTTGCCAGTTATTGATAGAAGCAGGGTAGAGGTGAAGCGCATGAAGATATTCGAGCCTGGCATTTTTTGATGCCTGCATATTATCTCCGTCTGCTTTGGTAATGGCAATGGCATCGGCCATTTCAATAATTCCTCTTTTTATACCCTGCAATTCGTCGCCGGCTCCTGCAAGCATCAATAGTAAAAAGAAATCAACCATTCCTTTTACAACAGTTTCTGACTGGCCGACGCCCACAGTTTCGACAATAATAATTTCGTAGCCTGCAGCTTCACAAAGCAATATGGTTTCACGGGTTTTGTTGGCTACTCCTCCAAGTGTGTTTCCGGCAGGTGATGGCCGGATATATGCCAAAGGATCATGTGAGAGTTCTTCCATGCGCGTTTTATCTCCCATGATACTTCCTCTGGTAATCTGACTGGTAGGGTCAACAGCTAAAACTGCAATTTTTTTGTTTTCCGCCGTTATGATTTTACCAAAGGATTCAATAAAAGTACTTTTACCCACCCCTGGCACCCCGGTGATTCCGATTCTTATTGATTGTCCTGTGTATGGAAGGATTTGTTCAAGAAGATTTTGCGCCAGAACTTTGTCTTCTACCAAACGGCTTTCAATAATAGTAATAGCTTTGCTCAGAATTATGCGGTTGCCCGATAATATTCCGTCTACATACGCTTGTAATGAAAGCCTTTTTTGCATCGTATCTTATTTGATGATAAATATAGCAGGGTTTGTTCAACAAGTCAAATCTGAGTTTTGCTAAGTTAAACCTGATATTTTATTTTTTTCACGTTGGAATTTTTCAAGTTTACAACAAATCTAGTAACTTGCGGTCGAAATAATAAACCCCTTCACAAGAAATGAATTTTCCTTCAGATTTACGCTACACCAACGAACATGAGTGGATTAAATTAGAAAGTGGTAATATTGCTCTGGTCGGTATTACTGATTTTGCGCAAAGCGAACTGGGCGATATTGTTTTTGTTGAGATAGAAACAGTAGGACAGACATTGGCAGCAAACGATATTTTTGGTACTGTAGAAGCAGTAAAAACGGTTTCAGACTTATTTCTGCCTGTGGCCGGAAAAGTATTGGAAGTTAACCAGGCATTACAGAATAACCCGGAGTTATTGAATTCAGATCCATATGGCGAAGGTTGGCTTGTGAAAATAGAAGTGGCAGAACCTGGCGATATCGAAACCTTACTTGATTCAGCAGCTTATCAAAATATTATCTGAAAATAAAGACATGATTTTGAATCTGAGATATATAATATAGAAATGCCCTGCTAAGGGCATTTTTTTTGAATTTTTATAGAAAAATGAAAACTTTGCTTAAATCTGTAAAGATAGTTGACAAGAAATCTGATTCGAACGGTCAGATAAAAGATATATTAATAAATGATGGAGTGATCAGTAAAATTGCTGATAAAATAGATGAAAAGGCTGATAAGGTAATTGAAGGAGAAAATCTGCATGTTTCAACCGGTTGGATAGATATGCGTGTATCGCCTAAAGACCCGGGTTATGAATCTAAAGAAGATTTAAATTCTTTGTGTAAGGCAGCCGCAGCAGGAGGATTTACAAGAATTGTAACCTTGCCTAATACAAAACCAACTGTACAGACCAAAGAATCAATTGCCTATTACAGAGGTTTCTCAAAAACGCAGGTAGTAGATATTCTTCCTGCGGCAGCAGTTACCAAAAATTGTGAGGGGAAAGACTTTACAGAGATGCTTGATCTGCATCATGCAGGCGCTGTGGCGTTTACCGATGGTGAACATCCGCTCTGGAATGCTGACATTTTATTGAAAACCCTGCAATATCTTTATCCGATTAATGCTCTTCTGATGAACAGACCCGAGGAAACAACTTTGACGCTGTTCGGGCAAATGCATGAAGGTATAGAGAGTACTTTGCTTGGCATGAAGGGGATACCGTCCACAGCTGAAGAACTGATTGTAATGAGAGACCTGAAACTTTTAGAGTATGCTTTCAGTCAGGTTTCTGAAAAGCCAAAAGATCCGGTCCTACATTTCTCAACTATTTCAACCCAGCGAGGTGTAGAGCTAATCAGAGAAGCTAAGGCAAAGGGTTTACCTGTGAGTTGTGATATAGCCTCCCATCAACTGGCTTTTACCGATGCAGATTTAAAAGAATTTGATACCAACCTGAAAGTAAACCCGCCTTTCAGAACAAAAGCGGATATTGAAGCATTGCAGGCCGGACTGGCTGATGGTACGATTGATGTGATTGTATCAGACCATAATCCGCACGATGAAGAAGCTAAAAATCTGGAATTTGACATGGCGGATTTCGGCATTATTGGTCTTGAAACTACTTTTGGAGTGGCTAACTCTTACGGAACTCTCTCATTGGAAGCGTTAATTGATAAATTTACTGTCAATCCGACTAGATTATTACGCTTAACGTCAGATTCTATTCAGGAAGGCAGAACCGCCAACCTGACCATTTTTAATCCGGACATTGAATGGACATTTACGGCAAGAGATATTCGTTCAAAAGCCAGAAATACGCCATTTATTGGACAAACTCTGAAAGGGAAAGCTTTAGCTGTGATAAATAAAAACTATATTGCAGATTAAGCCTTATTTGAAATAGATTTCTATGTTAAAAAACAAAATAGTAAGACATTCACTCTATTATGGAAGCATTGCCGCTGCCATTTGTGTTATTGTGGCCATGATTCAGTTTTATGGTATACACAAAAGCCCGTTCGGGCGTTATAAGCTGCCGGCTTTCGGAATAAATATTTTATTTATTTTAATTGCTATCTGGACTTACAGAGCCACTAATAAAGGAACGCTTACTTTTACTGAAGGCTTCTCCGTAGGATTCCTGACGAATCTTTTTGCTGCTTTTATTACAGCCACTTTTTTCTATTTCTTTATTAAAGCTACAGGCAATGAGTCTATTTTACTTTGGGTAAAGGAAAATGTTGACGCAATTATGAAAATAAAGGAAAGCCATATTAAGACTTTCGGGCAAGAGGATTTTTCAAATTTACTTGGTCAGGCCAGGCAATTACCAACAGCAGGGTATGTATTTTTAGATGAATTAGCTAAAAAACAGCTCTGTATCATTGCCGTAACTATTATTTCATTGATTTTCAGGAGACATACGTATATAGTTTCATAAATTTTCAATAAATTGGACTAACTTTTATCACCTTAATCTTACTCAATATTATGGAAAAACCTTCATCAGCTCGTGTAGCACTTAAATGGGGCGTAATTACCTCTGTAATCACTATTATTTATAGTGTTGTGTCTTTCATGACAGGCCTTTTTATTAAAAATACAGCGGCCTCGTATGTAACTTACCTGTTTTTGTTAGGAGGAATTATTCTGGCATTAAAGGAGTACAAAACATTAAACAACAATTTTCTTGGTTTTGGAGAAGGATTAGGTGTTGGTACTTTAATGAGTGCCGTAACAGCTTTAATATCATCTATATTCTCTTTTTTGTATATAACGTTTATCGATACCACTATCATGCAACAGATAACAGATATGCAGCGTGAACAGATGGAATCGAGAGGAATGACACAGGAACAGGTAGATCAGGCTATGGAGATGGTAAACAAATTTTCAAGCCCGGGCATCTTATTTATATTTGGTGTGCTCGGATTCATATTTTTTGGATTCATTTTGTCGTTAATAGTTTCAGCAGTGATGAAAAAAGATAAACCTGAAATGAATTTTTAATACATGCTTACAATTTTCAGAAAAGAACTCAATAGTTTTCTCAATTCGTTGGTTGCCTATATTGTTATTGGCGTTTTTCTGGTTCTGGCAGGTCTTTTTACATGGGTATTTGAAGGAAATGTGCTGGATTATGGCTTTGCTGATTTGAGCAGTTTTTTTCAGTTAGCCCCATATATCTTTATTTTTCTGATACCTGCCATAACCATGCGCCTTTTTTCGGAAGAATTTAAAACCGGAACTATTGAGCTGCTTTTTACCAAGCCACTTACTGACTGGCAGATTATACTAGGAAAGTTTTTTGCAGCCTTTATTTTGGTTATTATTGCTCTTATACCAACTTTTTTATACTATTATTCTGTTTATGTATTAGGTAATACCCGTGGGAATGTTGATACATCAGCAATAGTAGGTTCTTATATTGGTCTTTTCTTTTTAGGAGGAGTTTTTGCATCCATTGGTCTTTGGGCCTCTTCACTGACAGATAATCAGGTAGTGGCATTTATTATTGGAGCTTTGGCTTGTTTCCTGTTTTATGACGGGTTGCACCAATTAGCTCAGTTATTTAATGGCGCAACTCAATATTTTATTGACTATATAGGTTTGAGTTATCATTATGAATCAATAGGCCGGGGGTTGATTGATTCAAGAACGATAATTTATTTTCTAAGTCTTATAGCCGGAATGCTGTTTCTGACAAAGCTTCAGGTAGCTGCAAAGAAAAGTTAAGTTTTAAATTATCATGCAAGTATGCAATTAGCTATTTATCAGGTTGACGCTTTTACCGATAAACTATTTGGCGGTAATCCTGCGGCCGTAATTCCATTAAAAGAGTGGTTACCTGATTCGTTGATGCAAAAAATTGCATTAGAGAATAATCTGTCAGAAACAGCTTTTTTTGTGCCAACGGCCGCAGGCTTTCATATCAGGTGGTTTACTCCTGCTGTTGAAGTAGCACTTTGCGGTCATGCAACCTTAGCATCGGCGTATGTGATTTTTAACCTGATGCGATATTCTGCCGATATAATCACTTTCGATTCTCAAAGTGGTATGTTGAAAGTAAGAAAAGCGGGGAAATTATTGGAACTGGATTTTCCGGCACAAACTGTTTCACAAATTGAGGCACCTGTTGGACTTATAGAGGGCATTGGTAAAAAACCAATGGAAGTTTATCAGGCAGGAGAGGATTATTTATTGGTATACAATTCGGAAAGCGATATAGAAAGTATTACTCCCGATTTCAGAATCCTGAAAAAGGTTCAGACCCGTGGAGTAATTGTCACTGCCAAAGCAAAATCTAAGAAACTGGATTTCGTTTGCCGGTTTTTTGCTCCTGCTGCTGGGATAGATGAGGACCCCGTAACGGGTTCAGCTTATACCAAGTTAATACCTTACTGGGCAGGTAAACTTGAAAAAAAAGATTTAAAAGCTGAGCAGATTTCAACACGAAAGGGTAAAGTACATTGCTTATTGAATGGAGACAGAGTGCTGATAGCCGGGCACAGCAAACTTTATATGAAGGGAAAAATCATTGTTTGACCCTATTTGTAAACATTTCTTCTAAAACACTTGACACCCCCTATACCGATTTATTACCTTTGCGACCTTATTAATACAAGGTAATTAATATTTCTTTACCTATATTTCTTCATGCCGGAAAACAAAACCCCCAGACATGAAGGAAATCAACAAAAATTTTCCACTTTGAGTGGAATTGGGGAGTCTATAAAATGAAACTTTCAGAATTTAAATTTGATTTGCCACATAGCCTTATAGCCATGTACCCTCATGAACAACGCGACGGCGCACGCATGATGGTAGTAAATAGAAAAACAAAGAAGATTGAGCATAAAATGTTTAAGGATATCGTTGATTATTTTGGTGAAAACGATACCCTTGTAGTAAACGATACCAAGGTTTTTCCCGCTCGTTTATATGGCTCAAAAGAAAAAACAGGCGCTAAAATTGAAGTTTTTCTTCTTAGAGAGCTAAACCGTGAAATGCGTTTGTGGGATGTTTTGGTTGATCCTGCAAGAAAAATCAGGGTTGGGAACAAGCTTTATTTCGGAGACAGTGATTTAGTTGCTGAGGTGATTGATAATACTACATCCCGTGGACGTACTATCCGTTTCTTGTTTGATGGTTCACACGAGGAGATGATGAAAGCCGTTCATGAATTGGGCGAAACACCATTGCCTATTGATGTAATCAAGAGAAAAGTTACAGACCAGGATCGTGAAAGGTACCAGACTATCTTCGCAGATAAAGAGGGTGCTGTTGCTGCACCGACGGCAGGTATGCACTTTACTAAAAATGTGCAGCGACGTATGGAGATTAACGGTGTCAGTTTTTGCCCTGTTACTTTACATATTGGTATCGGCACCTTCCGCCAGGTTGATGTAGAAGATTTGACTAAGCATAAAACGGATTCAGAGAATTTCTTTATTCCTGAAAAAACCTGTGACATTGTTAATAATTCTATTGATAAAGAAGGTAAAGTATGTTCTGTTGGTACTACAGTTTTAAAAGCTTTGGAATCATCTGTGTCTGCGAGCAATCATCTGAAACCGATTGATAATGGATGGACAGATAAGTTTATTTTCCCGCCGTATGATTTTAAAATTACCAATTCGTTACTGACTAACTTTCATCTGCCAGAGTCTATTCTCATCATGATGGCTTGTGCATTTGGCGGTTATGAACTGATAATGCAGGCATATACCGAAGCCATTAAAGAAAAATACAAATTCTTTACCTATGGCGATGTAATGTTGATTCTGTAATAATTCAGAATATGATATATTATAAACCGGGAAATGATATTTTCATTTCTCGGTTTTGTTTATAATGCAATTCTAACCAACGCAAGTCTCATGGAAAAACAAAAATATGCAGTTATTGTAGCCGGAGGCAGTGGTAGCCGCATGGGCAGCGAAATCCCAAAGCAATTTCTTCCTTTGGCAGGAAAGCCGATTTTATTGCATACGATTGAGCGTTTTTTGACTATTGAAGAGGTACAGATTATATTAGTATTGCCTGAAAAAGACATTGAGTATTGGAATGAATTAATTGAAAAAGTCTCATTTGAACCAGGAAAATTAGCTGCAATAAAAATTGTAGCAGGAGGGAATAGCCGCTTTCAATCGGTAAAAAATGGGCTTGCTTATATTAAAGCTGATAGCCTGGTTGCCGTGCATGATGGTGTAAGACCCTTAATTAGCTCAGAGATTATCAGGTACTCTTTTACAATTGCCGATCAGTCAGGTAGTGCCGTTACCAGCGTACCATTAAAAGATTCGATCAGGGAAGTTGATGAAAATAAGCAAAGCCGGGCCGTGGAAAGAAGCAGATTCAGATTGATGCAAACACCACAAACTTTCAGGTCAGAAATTATCAAAAAGGCATTTGAAGTAGAAGAACAAAGTTTTTTTACTGATTGTGCCAGTGTATTGGAGTATGCCGGATTTCAGATAAATCTGATTGACGGCTCTTATGAAAATATCAAGATAACTACACCCGAAGACCTCTTAATAGCTGGAGCCTTGTTAAACAGGGGGTAGGCTTACTGGCATTTATACGAAAAGGTAGAAATGTTTGAAACAGTACTTGATAAGTCCTCTCTTATTATTTTTATTGTCTCCGGGAATCCCTTTTCATTATAAACAAGTTCCCGTTTTGTGCGTAAATTGATGGATTCTTTGAGTTGAACTCCCTCATAAGTATACACCTTAGATGAAACAATGTTATTATCTCCAAATGGAAGAAATGAACTGAGAGGTCTGATTATCCAGTAAAATTGAATTTCAGGAATACCCGAAAAGAAATTTCGTTTATCGTCAAACGTATGCTCTGATATTGAAGGAGAACTCCCGACATCAGACCTGTAAATCCTGAAAGGGTTCCCTTGATTATCATATTCAATACTGCGGGTGATACCAAAAAGATAACGGCTTGTGATATTAACAGGTCGATTCTGAGAATCATATTCTACGGCAATTTCATCTTCAATATTGTTATTGGTAGTGCTGGTGACTTTTACAGCATTTCCCTTTGAATCAAAATCAGCATCGAATCTTTTGATTTTTAAAGGGTTTGCCTCATCTCTTACAGCCTTCACTTTCCCTCTCTGATTGTATTCAAAAAAGGCTATAACTTTATTTAAAGTATCTTTATTAAGATTAATATCAAAACTGAAAAGCTTTTCTATCCTTCCATCTTTTAAGGTTATGTAGTCGTAATGAAAGGTTTTGTTAAGCGGATTTTCCTGAACAAACTTCTCCAATTGGCAGGTATCCAATGCTTCGTTTCTTTTGCATGAACTAAACATAAACCAGCATACAAAAAATAAACTTATGTTTTTCATGTCAGAATATTTTGGCATAAAGCCATTCAGGGAATAATT
>CALRLN020000186.1:0-9390 GCA_943368675.1 Chitinophaga pinensis
ATCAATTTTGTTGATAAAATAGAAGCATATAAATGGCTGAGATTTATTGCAGGAGTTGGTCTGGCAGGAGAATTAGGTGCTGGTATTACATTGGTGTCTGAAGTTTTGCCTAAGCACTTGCGTGCTATTGGTACTTCGCTGGTTGCCGGTATTGGCTTATGCGGAGCTGTAGTAGCTACTTTTACTGTTAAACTTTCCGGCGACTGGGCCATCGCCTATCTCATTGGCGGGGGCCTCGGAGTTGCACTTTTATTGCTTCGGGTAGGTGTTATTGAGTCAGGTATTTATAAAGATGTAGTAGGTAAAAAACATGTAGTGAGGGGAGATTTCTTTTCTTTTTTTACAAATTGGGATAGATTCGTAAAATACATGAAGTGTATAGGCATTGGGCTTCCTACCTGGTTCTGTATCGGCATTCTTACTTATTTCAGTAACGAATTTGGTGAAGCAATGGGTATTACCGAAAAAGTAGACCCGGGTCTGGCTATCATGTGGGCTTATATAGGTATTTCGGTTGGAGATTTTATGAGTGGGTTTATCAGCCATTTATTTCATTCCCGTAAGCGCGCTATTGCTGCCATGATGGGTTTTGCTTTGGTAGGGGTGGTATTTTTCTTATTTTCAGGGGGTATTAAAAGTCCTGAGATGCTCTATGGCGTATGTTGCTGGCTTGGTTTGGGCACTGGTTACTGGGCTATGTTTGTTACAGTAGGGGCCGAGCAATTTGGGACAAACCTGCGGGCTACTGCGGCTACTACGGTACCTAATATGGTGCGAGGCACTGTTGTATTTATGACCATTCTTTACAAATTCTTTAAACCTGACCAAGGTGTAATAGTGGCTGGTGCGCTTGTCGGTGCTATCTGTTTCGCTATAGGCTTTTATTCAACTCTGACTATTCCTGAAACACACGGAAAGGATCTGGATTTCTTAGAGGAATAGATTTGTAAAAGAAGATATTTTTTAGTCCCGACAAAGTGATTTACCGGGACTTTTGTTTTTCGGGTTTTAACGGTAATTGCGATTTTTTGAATGAAGGGTGGTTTACATATTTTATCATCCATTGTCCCGGATTGCCAATCCAGTAACAAAAGCATGGATCGGCAATCCGGGATACGTAAAAACCCCTGATGAATTGCGTATTTTTACGCTATGACGCAAGGTGGATTTACCCTAATTTTGTCACATCAATTATAGTCATGAAACAAAAAGAGCTGAAACTCCTTCAGGAGATTCAGCCCACCCTTTGAACTCAAAACACCTAACGCTCTTTGACTATTTTATAACTTAGTACCTTTGAAAGTGTCTTTATACGTGCCTTCCTTATATTGCTCGAAAGACTCTTTTTTGTAATTGTCGCCTCCGATAAAGGTGATAACCTGATGAAAAGCCTTAGCATCGAGATAGCCCGGTAAGGGCTGAATCATGTTATATTGTGCATCTAAAAAAACCGTGGTAGGATAACTCAATTTGCCTTGCAATAAAGCAATTGCTGCCTGATTAGTATTACTTTTCTCGTCAAACGCATATTTTACCCCACCCACTACTATTTCCTGACGCGTTTCCGCGTCCAACTTTACCATATAATAGTTTTTGTTGAGATAATCAATCACATCGGGGTTGGTGTAAGTTTGTTTGTCCATGACCTTACACCAGCCACACCATGCCGTATATACATCAATAATGGTTTTGCGCGGCTCTTTCTGTGTTCTGTTATAAGCTTCCTGCAGGCTTATCCATTGTATTTCTTTCACTTTCGGAGAAGTAGCAGTTTCTTGCGCAATACTTGTATAGGCACTGACAGCAAATGCTATAAATAAGAGAATCTTCTTCATAAACTTAATTTTTATTCAAAAATAGCAATTTACGTACCAAGTTAAACATTAGAAAGGATATTTTACAGAGAAAAATACCCCTGCTGTTGCTAAACGGACCTTGCCATAACCTACTTTTCCTAAAGGAGCCTTAAAGAAAGGCTCTGCCTGAAATGTTAAACGACGAAAAACCTGATGTTCGTATCCGGTAGATAGATTAAGAACACTAAAAGGATACCAGCCAGTCTTGCCTTCCCAGTATCTTCGCTTGATATTCGGGTCAGCAGGATTTTCGTAATTATAAATATATTCTTCTTTCAGCATTATGTAACTGGTCAATCCTGCTCCTACAAACCATCGGCTGTTGGGTTTTTGCGTAATATCATAACGGACATTCAAAGGAATATCCAGCATTTTGCAGGTGGCATCAATGTCTTTCAGCGGCGATGGCATGGTCCAGTAGCTATTCCATTCATACTGGCTGGGTAGTGCATTATATAATTTCATGGAACGAATAACGCCTGATTGAATACTTATGCGGTTATTAATGCGGTATTCGATAATAGCTGCCCAGTTGTTGCCAATTTTAAAAAGAGTGTTTGATGGTATAAAACTAAAGTCAGGAGATAAAGCCAGACGAATGTTAAGTCCCCTTCTGAATGCTGTATTCTCCCTTGGTTTGCTTGATGGCGTGAGGAATGAGGACTCAAAATTGATAGGGGGTAACTCCAAGTTAACTACTGATAAATGTCTGGCAGGAGATAGGATATTCATAGCTCCCCATTGCATTTTCCCGATAGCATTTACCGAATCTATGACCAAACCCTGATTCTGAGCAGATGTTTTCAAACTTCCATCAATCGTATTAGCTGAATTTGAGTCTTTTAGCTTAACAGATTGTGTTTGATTATTATTTGCTCCGGTTTCTTCAAATGCAGATGATGGCTTCATAGCTTTAGCTATTTTGCCAGTTCTATCTGTTTTTCCTTCAATTATATCCTCAGTTTGAGATTTTCTGTTTGTTCTATGTCCGGAGGTTACGGCTTCAGGTTCAGATTTCTGACTCTGCACCTCAACCGATTTATTCTCAGTGTCAGCTCTGGCATTAGAAACTGCTTTCAGGTCTGGTTTAATACCTGTTGTTTTTTGCTGATTCTTAGAATGGTGTTCTTTCTCTTGCTTAATTGATGGTGTTTCTACAACTCCGGTACCATTTTTATCAGGTTCCTTTTGTCTGTTTGCAACTGAAAGAGACTTTTCTTCTTTGGCAGACCGCAGTTTATCGGTACTCAATGACTCGTTAATGCTTAATTTATCGTTTCTGCTATTATTTTTATGTGCTTTCTCTTCTTTAGTCTTATTATGCGGGTCAGAAGCTTCCGTTACAATCTTTTGGTTCTCTGTATCTACTTTGTCTGTTGTTACATATTTTTTATCGACCAAGTCTGCTTTTTTTAACGAACTTTCTTTTTCCTTTACTTTTGCTTTACCTACTGCTTCAGACGGTTTTCTTAATAGAAAGTAAGTTCCTGTAATCAGCAATAATAATACAATCAACGAAGGAAGTATCCGCTTTCTCAGCGGACTACCCTCTATGCCCGGGCTTGATGGCGGCACAGTGGCCGCATCAAGTTTTTTACTCATTTTATTCCATGCCTCAGGGTCAAAGTCGATGTCACTCTTTTCAGCCGAATCTCTGAAAAGATCATCAAACTCATCATCTGATAAATCATGTATGTTTTTGCTCATTTTATTTAAACGGCTTCTGAAACAGAATGCCTGTTAATTTTAATTGTCTGTTAATGCACTATCAATTTTCATAATCATTTTACGGAGTGCCTCTCTTGCGCGCGATAAATTAGATTTTGATGTTCCTACTGTAATCTGTAATTGCTGTGCTATTTCTTCATGCGAATACCCGTCAATCACAAACAGGTTAAAAACCATTCTATAGCCGGACGGTAATCGCTTTACAAGTTCCATCAGTTCATCATGATTCATTTGGTTCAAAGCATTAGCATCAGTTGAAGAAACGTCGTATGCTTCATCGAGGTTTTCGTGGAAATAGTGCTTTTGTTGACTCCTGTAATAATCTAAGGCTGTATTGACGATAATTCTTCTGAACCATGCTTTGAAAGGATAGGCAGATTGCCGGCCATTGCCATCATATTGATCTCCTTTAGTAAACACTTTCAGGAAGCTATCATTTACTATTTCTAATGCTTCTTCACGATTTTGATTATAACGCAAACAAACTCCCATAGCAAAGCCATAGAATAACCTGTAAAGCCTTTCCTGGCTTTTTCGGTCTCCTCTTAAGCTTGCAATAAGTAATTCTTCCGGACTATCAGGCAAATGATTTACCATAACTGATGTGAATACGCAAAAAACTGTGTCTCGGTTGCGTTATACGATTATTATGCATCAAGATTAATTAAAAAAGCGACAAAAAGCAAAAGATATGAGACGAGGGGAGAAATTCACTCCTGGCATTGGCAGTATTCTCTAATGCAAAAGTCTACAGGATTCGGGTGAGAAAAAAGATTAATAATTATTGAATTTGGTCATATTGATCAGGATTTACTTGTCATTCATTCATCATTGACCCCTGATCAATACAACCATATTCTGAAAATCTGAATCTACTTTAAGCGCTCTTCAAACAGTTTCAATATCCGTTTGTACTCATCCATCCATGAGGTTGGTTCTACAAAACCGTGATCTTCCATCGGGTAACTGGCCATTTCCCAGTTTTCTTTTTTCAGTTCTATCAGGCGTTGTACAAGGCGGTAAGAGTCCTGAATATGTACGTTCACGTCTACCATACCGTGGCAAATCAGCAGGTGGCCTTTTAGTCCGGCAGCGTGATAGATTGGGGAGCTTTTACGGTAAGCCAGGCTATCGGTTTGTGGTTCGTTCAGTATATTGGCCGTATAGCCATGATTATAAGCTGCCCAGTCGGTTACGGGTCTCAAAGCGGCTCCTGCGGCAAATACATCAGGGGTAGTGAACATGGCCATGAGGGTGATAAAACCACCATAAGAGCCACCGTAAATACCTATTTTCTTAGGGTCGATGCCATATTTATCAACCAGTAGCTTTGCGCCATCGACATTATCCGTCAGGTCTTTGCCACCCATGAAACGATAGATGCCTGTACGTACATCACGACCATAACCCGAACTTGCACGGTAGTCTATATCCAGCACGGTATAGCCTTTATCGACCAGCAGGTTATGGAACATGTACTCACGGAAGTACTGGCTCCACCATTTATGCACATTTTGCAGATAGCCTGCGCCATGCACAAATACAACTGCTTTTTTGTTTTTCAGTTTTTTGGTTGGCTCATAGATGCGGGCATAAATATCTACGCCATCACGGGCTTTGAAAGTGATGATTTTTGGCTCTTTCCAGGCGTAGGCTTTAAACTCGTCTGTCAATGAATTGGTCAATTGCTCTGCTGTTGCGCCGGGCGTATTATCCTGCACGAATAATTCCCAGGGTTTATTCATGTAAGAATAGCGAAGGGCAATGGTAGATTCATCCGGCGATAGGGTTGCATCATTGCCGCCTATCATGCTTGTGATTTTTGTTCTTTCGCCTCCGGTTACAGCCATTTTAAACAAATGCGTTTCGCCCGGGTGTACTTCGTTGGTACTCAGATAAAACCATTGTTTATCTTTTGATAATTGCACCTGTTGTACTTCAAACTTGCCAGAGGTTAACTGTTTTTTCTCTCCGGTAATTACATTTACTGTATACAGGTGTGAGTAGCCATCTGCTTCTGACTGGAAATAGAATGTTTGTTCATCAACCCAACCCACTGAGCCTGCACTTAGTGTAAAGCCCATGCCCGGGCCGCCAATCCAGGCTTCATCGTGCTGGCGGTCTAATAGTTTCAGTTTGCCCGTGGCAGGGTCGAGGAGCATCAGCCAACGGTCTTTGTTATCGAATGAACGAATGGCTACTACGGCATGCGAGCCATTTTCTGACCAATTGGGGGCAGTAATAATGAGCTTGCGGGCAGCCGGTTTCTTTTTGGTTGTGTCGGTTGTTGGTTTCTGATAATCTTTCAGGAACTCCGGTTGTTGAGTAAGACCCACCAGATCTTTGGTGCTGATCTGATAAACGGTGTCTTTTCTGGTATCGTATACATAGCTTTCGTAGCTGCTCATCGGGCTGCCCACTTTCGTACGTGCGGGCAAATCTTCAGTAAAACCTGATTCGGTTACATAGTTTGGCACGATGGCAGTTTTGGCTCCGGAAGCAGGGGTAGAGAGTCGATAAGTGATATAGCGCATATCAGGACTTACCATCGGTTGTTCAAGGTTTTTACCTTCGAGATAGATTTCCTTCGGGCGTTTTAGCTGATCGGCTTTGGTATTTTTTTCAGATTCGTCTTTCTTGTCTTTGCGTTCTTTCAGCACCTCAAACAGGGCCAGCTGGTCGGCTTTCAGCCATTTTTCTTCGTCGTTCAGTTTGGCTTCTGCTTTTTTGCTACCCGTAACAAAATTGGATAGCTGAGAGATAAGTCCATCGGCCAGATTAAGGCTGAATACATTGCCCGCTCTTGAGAAAATGACCTTTGTTTCGTCCCCGCTGAAATAGGGGTTGGATTCGCGCTCAATGGTATTGGTCAATTGTTTGATTTTGAGAGTTTTGCAATACATCAGGTATAGTTCGCCCTGTTTTTCGTATACTTTCAGCGAGTTGTCGCGGTTATAGGTGCCTGTCTGGGCAGGGAGCGCTCTTCGTTCTTTAGGGCTAACCTTAATAGGGGTTTTGTTGGGTAAAACGATTTTATAGAGAGAATCCGCCTTGTTTTTATCCGGATTCCACATGAAGTAAATGGTCTTGGAGTCTTCAGACCAGAAAATATTGCTTGGGGAAGTGCCTATCCATTTATAGGGTTCCTGCATGATTTTCTCGACTGTTAACTGCGCATGGCTTGCAAAAGAATAGCATAGGATGAATAGTAAAATGAAGTGTTTTCTCATGTGTATCAGGGTATAATAAGTTTTGACAAAAATAATTGATTTTATTAAGTTTGCTAGGGGGAAAATATAGTTTTGCCACAATTCCATTTCGGCAATGTACACAATGGGTACCCAATGTTACACAATTTTAAATATGTTTTTTAAATCACCGGAGTTGTGCAACATTGTGTAATTAGTGTACATTGTGGCAATTCACAAAAAGCTTCCCACGCTTTGGCATAATAATTGGCACGTATGTCGAATAAGTTAAAATATCAGTGGAACATTGAAAGGAATTTCACACTTTTACGTTTAATAATAAAAATTCAAAAGATATACCTATAGGGGCTTTATATATGCAGTTTCTCTTTCCGTCTTTCTTGTGGGGTCTATTGGCTGTTTCGGTGCCAATTATTATACATCTGTTTAATTTTCGTCGTACAAAAAAGGTATTCTTTACGAATGTCGCATTCCTGAAAGCGGTCGAGACTGAAACCAGTTCGTTCAGGCGTATCAAGCAATGGCTCATTCTTGCCGCACGGATTTTATTCCTTGCTTTTCTGGCTTTTGCCTTTGCGCAACCCTTTTTGCCTGCCAAAAACTCAGGTGCCAACCGCTCTTCGGGTCTGGGTGTGAGCAGTCTGTATCTGGATAACTCGCTGAGTATGCAGAACACTACAGAAAACAAACGGTATCTGGACCTTGCTGTAACCAAAATAGATGAGTTGCTTACTTTATTCAGTCAGTCGCCTAATGTGCAATTAGTTACCAACGATTTTGCGGGTGAAGACCAGGCCGTAACCAATGCCACTAAGGTAAAGGATAGACTAACTTCGATAGGCTTATCGCCCAACCCTCGTACGTTTGAGAATGTGTATAAGCGTCAGCGGAGTCTTGCACAAAAGCATAATGCCAGTACCAGTAACCAGTTTTTCTGGTTTTCAGATTTTCAGAAGAGTACGGCAGGGAATATGAAGAATCTGAAAATTGATTCGCTGGATAAACTCTTTTTAGTTCCGGTTCAGGGCAAGGCCTCGCAGAATGTATTTGTTGATTCGGTTTGGCTGGCCTCGCCTTTTATCAGAGAAATGCAGAATAATGTATTGTATGTTAAGGTGTTTAACTCTGGAGATAATGAGGTAGAAAAACTGCCGGTAAAATTGTTTATTGATAATGCTCAGGCCTCTACGGCTTCTGTGGATATTGCCCCCAATAGTTCGGCGACTGCCACTTTCAATTTTACGGTAAAAGACAAGGGTTTTCATAAAGGCAAGGTGTCTTTTGATGACCAGCCTATTACTTTCGATAATGATTATTATTTTGTGCTTGATGCCTCACCCGTGATTCAGGTATTGCACCTGTACGGGCAGCGTAGCGCGGCAGATTATGTCGGAAAGGTGTTTGATAACGACAGTCTTTTTGCTTACCATTCATATAGCGCCAATAATGTGGATGTGGGGCAGTTTAAAAACGCCAATCTGATTGTGATGGAGGGTGTGGAGCAGATAAATGGGACATTCAGGGCGAGTCTGGAAGAGTTTATCCGTCAGGGGGGTAGTTTGCTGGTATTTCCGCCATCGAACCCTGATGCGGATGATTACGGGCAGTTTCTGGCCGGATTCGGAATTCAGAGCGTTTCAGTGATTAACCAGCCTGCATTGCCGCAAAGCCAGTTGCCGATTGCCGAGCCTAACCGCCAGAATCCTTTCTATGCGGATGTATTTGAGCGAACGACCTTACAAGGAGTAGCCAATACGCCATTGATGCAGCCGGTATGGAACTGGTCAGGGGTAGGGGAGAAAATACTCAGCTTTAAGAATTTACAGAATTTTATTACGGCGACCAATACAGCCCAGGGTAAGATTTATATATGTGCTTCTCCGGTCGATAAACCCTATGGGAATTTTGCCGAACATGCCTTTTTTGTGCCGACGATGTTTAAAATAGCATCGATGAGTGTGAGACAGGAGCGGGCGGCCTATAATTTCAGTGAGGGTAGTATTACTATTGATATACCGAATGTGAAGAAAAACGCTACGTATAAACTGAAAAGTGTGTTGTCGGAAGCGAATAAGAACAATATAGAGATTATACCAATTCAGCGAATCAGCGGGAATAAACTAACACTTGAAATGCCTAAGGCTACGCAGCTGAGTGATAACCAGATACTGGAATCGGGGTATTATGAATTACAACTGGACGACAAAACAGAGAAATTACTGGCGCTGAATCATGACAATGAAGAATCGAAAATGGGGTTTTATACACCCGAAGAACTGAAAAGTTTCTTTGCGGGACAAAAGAACGTAACGATTTTTGATAACCTTTTAGACGGAGATTTTGTAAAGACTTTTCAGGAAAATAATATTGGTACACCGTTCTGGAAATATTGTGTTATTCTTGCTCTGGCTTTTTTGGCGATTGAAATATTGTTGATTCGGTTTATGAAGGGGTGAGGCTATGCGCGGCCTTCGACTACGCTCAGGCACCGGGCTGGGTGCTTTGAATCGCTCAGGCACCGGGCTAGGTGCTTTGAATCATATAATTTTTTTGTCATATACCTGTACAGGGGCAGATTTTGCATTTCAGAGCAAAAA
>CALRLN020000187.1:0-9353 GCA_943368675.1 Chitinophaga pinensis
TTGCTGAAACGGATTGAGGCTTTAGAAAAAGAGAATCAGGACATCAGGCAATTAAAAAAGGATGTTGAAAGTCTTAAAAATCTCATTATAGCGGATCAAAAAGGGAAATAATATACATTACGACGGTTAGGATATCAAAAGACAGTTACCATTGGCAGCTGTCTTTTTTCTTCGTCATAATAATTCCGAATAAATAAATTCAAAAAAAACTTTAGTAAATCAGAGAATTGGCTATTTTTGAAGACTAAATATAACTTTTGCAAACTATTACAATGACGAAAACTTCAGACTATCAAAGAGAGTATCAGAAAAAATACAGGGAGAAAAACCGGGAGAAGCTGAATCAGCGGTCGCGAGCATATGCAGAACAGCATCGGGAAGAAATGAAAGCCTATTGCCGGGAATACCGTAAGGTTAACAAAGAACGCATTGAGGCCTATGAGGCAGAACGCCGAAAAAGGAATAAGGAAAACAGGTTATCAGCCAGAGATGAGCCTCTGCCTGAGACTAATCAATAAGACAGCGAATGTTTTAACACAGCCTTTATGCGAGGGTTAATCCGGTTGGCAATTAGTTTTATACTAACAAATAACCGGAAAATAATTTGTGCACAGCCTGCTTGTTTATCTTCAATAGTATTCTTAATATTGACGACAAAACAACCTGCTGAGATGAGATTCCGATTAACCTTACGCCCCCATACCCAACGCCAGAAACTAACACTTAACTACAACTATCCTTTTTCGAGCTGGATTTACTCCCGCATTAAAGAATCTGATGCTGATTATGCCCATTTTTTACACCAGCAAGGCTATCAGGTAGAAGACTCCGCCAAAAATTTCAAGCACTTCACTTTTTCAAAGTTCGACATACCACACAAAGCAAAACCCATTGAGAAGGGAGACGATTTTATACTACTCTCTGACAGACCTATATACATAAACGTTTCCTTCTTTATTGATAAAGCGGCAGAAGATTTTATCGTAGGCCTTTTCAAGAATCAGCGCATCAGTATTTTTAATAAGAAATACCAGGCAGATTTTCTGATTGAGTCTGTTGAATCAATCGCCTCACCCCTTAGCGATCATTTGCGTCTGCACTTTAAAGCTACCTCGCCAATGGTAATTGCCGAAAAACGGGCTGATGGCAAGGATGATTATCTGGCCCCTACCGATGCCAGATTTGCCAGATACTTTGTCATAAACCTACTGGATAAATATGAGTCTGTGTATGGTAAAGGCATCTCAATGGATCAGGGAACGCTAGAAAAGCTGATAAACTTCAGGCTGATTGATACAGAAAAGATGCGATCGAAGCTGATACATATAAAGCAGGACCGGGACGATGAAACCCGGATAAAAGGATACGAAAACTTTATTTTTGAATTGAGCGCCCCCGATAAAATAATAGAAGTTGGTTTTTATGGCGGTTTCGGCAAGTTTACTTCCTCTGCCGGAATGGGCTATTGTGACATTGTATAAACAACAAAGCTGATGAACGTTTTTCATGATAATAGTCCTAAAAACAGACTATTGAGTGTGCTAAAAAATTTACTGGAGCAACCTTATTACTATAAGATAAAGATGCTGGCCGCTAAATATGGGGTAAGCACTGATTCTATTAAAAATGATTTTGAGGAGTTAAAAAATGCTTATTTTTTAGTTGAGCACGATAAACAAAACAGATATGCTATTGCGCCCAATAAATCGTCAGATTATCTGAAAGATGTCTTGTTTTTTACGGAGCCGGAAAAAGAGTTTTTGTTGGAAGCCCTGACTAAAACTGATGCCTCAGATAAACGTCTGGAGAAAATCAGAGCGAAGCTCGAAACCATCTATGATGTATCAAAACTGGGTAGTAGCTTATTCTCAAAGACTTTTCTCAATAAGGCGAATCTTCTTGAAAAAGCCAAAAATCAGAAACGGGTAGTTCAACTGGTCAATTATCGCTCAACCATGAGTAGTAAAGTAAGTGATAGGCTGGTTGAGCCTTTTAATGTGAGCACCAAAGACGATATTCTTCATGCCTTTGATTTAGATAAAAAGGTAATACGACATTTCCGGATTTCGAGAATTGAGAAAGTAAAGGTACAGGATCAATCCTGGCAATATGAAACAAAACATTATTCTGCGGCTACAGACCCATTCAGAATTGTGAGCGACCAACAGGTATTTGTGCATCTGAAACTAAAGACAGGCGCAGTAAATGAACTTATCGAACGCTTCCCCTTAGCCCAGGCATATATACAACCCTGTGCCGTGCAAGACGATATTTATGACTTTGAATGTAAAGTAAACGACCAGTTTCTGGGAATTACCAACTTCATTTTAGGTTATTTTGAACACATCGAAGCGATTATAGAGCCGGAATCACTCATTATACATATCCGGGGGAAGATTGGGGAGGTGAAATTTTAGGGATTTTTTAGTAGTGGGGTGGATATTGCCCTAGTTAGGGGTTTAGGTTTGAATGTAAAATCAATTAAGATAAATATATATTAAGACATACAATGAATGATTTCATAAAACCCACAGGTGACCCATTTATAGATGTCGGTGGCTTTGTATTAGAATATCTGATAGAAAAATCCCCTGGCAAAACCATCTTAGAACATATAGCTTATGCAACAGATATTTATGTAAAGTATTGGGGTGGTGATGTACATCCTTATTTTCTAAATTCATCAATTACTCAATCTAAATTTAGCGATGAAAAAAAGATAAAAAAGACATTAGAATATTACACTAATCTCATTGAAGGAAAGAATTTAGATTTTACAATTGGGCAATGTCGAATAATGGGTTCGGAGACCAAACTTTATATTACCGGAAGACATAATTTTATGATGGTTGCTTCAAGTGCTTTTATTAATTTTCATAGTGCCTATGAAAGTGGCCTGTATTTATCTAAAGAAGCCTTAATACGTGCTTTTTTTGTTCCATTAGGCGTTTCATTTGTTGGTGATAAGATTGCCTTACTTCAAAGTAACTATGAAATGGTGAGCCGATTCTTGGTTAGAAAAAATGTGGAGGACAATCTTAAAAATGTATCATCAGGCATAGCAGAGGGCACACTAAAATCAGAGTTTGGACTTATTACCAATGCCTTATTCAACTATGCTGATTTTTGCATTAATTCTTTACCGGTTGCCGTCTTAAATGATGATAACAGTTCTGTTAATCTTACTGATGTGCAGCTAAATATGTATCATTTTACAAATTTTGCAGCAAAACCTGATATTAATCTTTATACTTTCCCAAGTTTACTTTTTAAGTTTTACGGCCATTGCAAAAGGAATTACTCTAAAGAATGGAATTTATTCATTAATCAACATTATCAATCTTCAAAATTTAAAAATGCAGAATTTGATGAAAAGACACAAGAGTGGTTTAATAAGAAAGAACGTCTTTCCCGTGAAAACTATAAAGTTTGGGATAATATAGTTCTTAATAAACTATTAAATAATCACTCTATTATTTCACTTTTGCTCAAATGGAGTAAAAGAAACAAATTCAACTTCAATATTATAGAAATTTACTGCTTAACTATATTAAAAATGAAACCTTATACCATTCAGAAAATTAAAGAGCTTGCAGATTTTATTATTAATGACAAATCTGAAGATGAAATAAAAAAATCAATAACCGAATTAAATAGCTTTGGAAAATCTGGCGTTCAATCTCTTAGACAATTTTTAATAAAGCTTATTAGGGAAAATTATTCTTCAAAAAATCCCAAACCATTAATTACAATCGAAGATTTTGTTTTTCATTTATTTCCAGAAGGAACAAATTGGATGGAAACAAGAGATCTATTGTTAATTGCTATATATCAAAGACTTCATGAAACTCAAAAACCAATTGTCGATTTATCACAAGATTCCGAAGAACTTGAAGATGATAACATAAATTAAATGAAAATAATAGTTAACCTGCAAATAGAAAAAATATGAATTTACTTAAAACACAAGGCTTCTTATTGATTGATGTCGATGTTGTAGCACTTAATAACGCTGGAAAAAAAAAATCTGCAAATTTTGATAACGCAGTAGGAACGAAAACCATTTCTAAAAATGGAAGCAAATTTACTTATGTATCAGGTCAAGCATGGAGATATTGGTGGAGAGAAACACTTAGAAAAGATTTTAATTGGGACTTATCTCCAGTTACCAGAGATAGCAAAATTGCTTTTACTGATGCTAACCCTTTAAAGTATGCAGATGATGATGTTTTTGGTTATATGAAAGCTGCTAAAGATTTAGTTTTAAATGAAGATGGAACTCCTGAAATGGACTCCAAAGGGAAACCCAAAAAAGACGATGCTACAGTTACTCGTGTTTCTCCTTTAAAAAATTCTGTTTTAGTTTCTGTTGCCAGTACAAAAACGGAAGAGCATTGGTCAAGTATGGCACGACAAGATGGAGATTCAGTGCCTTATAGCAAGGAAGAATATAGTGCTATTATGAAAGGCATGTTTTCTATTGATTTAGCACAGGTAGGGACTTTTGCGACATATAATAAAACAGGGTTTAAAAATCTCACTTCGAAACTACAAGAGGAAGGTATTGCTAATGGTTGCTCTACGATTGAAGATAATTTTGTAAAAGATGCCAAAGGTATTCCTCAAAAATTAATTCAACTCCCTAAGCAAGTCAGACTTCAAAGAACCATTGATACACTTAAAGCACTTAAAACAATTGCCGGAGGTGCTATGCAAACGAATAATATGGGAGATGTAACACCGAAGTTTATCATATTAGCGACAACTACAAGTGGTAACCATCCTTTCTCTCATATTGCCAAAGCGGAAGGAGCATTCGGAAATATTGCAGTACTGAATATTGAGGCGATTAAGGAAGTATTAGAAGATTATAAAGATCAGATTAGAGGAAGAGTTTTTATAGGTAAGAGAACTGGATTCATGGATGAAATCAATAACGATTTACAAAGCTTGATATCAGAAAGTGTGACTGTAACCACAGTTAATCAAGCTATCGATGGGTATTGCCAACAATTAGAAACCCAAATTGTTTAATATGAGATTCTATAAAATAGATATTTCGGGTTGGACAGCCAGTTTCAGATACCCTAATTTAATTAGTGGCTATCAGCCGACTTTGGAAGTACCGCCTTTAAGTACGGTTTTAGGTTTAATCAATGCTGCTGCGGGCAAATTCGTTAGCTACAAAAATGACAAAATAGGCTATTATTTTGAATTTGATGCTATCGGCACTGATTTGGAAACCATATATCAGATGGATGGAAACGGGAAAACAACTAACAACATAGCAAAGTCAAATGTTATTAGACGCCAATTTTTATTTAATCCACGTCTGATAATATACACTTCTAATCCTCAAATAGCTGACTATTTCAAAAGCCCTGTTTATCCAATACTTTTAGGCAGAATGAATGACTTAGCGACAATTGATAATATTTCTGAGATAGAAATGCAGTCAGTTGATGAAGATATAGAGATAAAAGGACAAATCGTACCAACATTTCCTTATCAATTAGCCGGGCAGATTCAAGCATTACCGGAGTATTTTACAAACACTTTTCCGAGAAAAAATCTAGGTACAAAACCTTTTTCTATTGTCTCACATAGAAACGGTGTTAAAACTTCAAGTATTAAAGCCTTGCGTGATAATGACCTTAATGTAAATATTTTTATGCACGCTATTAATTATGAGCATGAATGAAATTTTAGCCAAATCCGAACCTCAACTGCCATTATATGTGCATATTGATGACTGTTTGAAAATTCATTCTTTGCTAAAAGACCAATTTGCTGACATAACTAAAATCCCAAATATTCCTACGGAATTTTGGGAGTATGTCAGAATCTGCATGATTTTTCATGACCTTGGTAAAAGTCATATTGAATTTCAAAACGTTCTAAGAAATCAACCAAATAAGTGGGATAAACAAAGACATGAATTATTCTCTGTACCTTTTTTTGAGGCTTTTGATGGAATAGAAAATGAATCTATAAAGCACCTTATGCTTTTAGCTATTACAGGCCATCACAAGGATTTTGGGAATCTTTATTCAAAATATATTAACAATTTTTATCAGGATGAAACGCCTGATGATGGTCTTCAACTAAACTTAGGGTCAATTGCAGCAAGAACATTCAAGGATGAATTTAAAAAAGTTGATGTAGAGGCAATAAAACAACTTTTGAAAAATAAATATGGTATTGAAATCAATCGAAAAATTAATATTTCAAACCAATTTAACTTTATCAGGAAGTATAATAATAAAGGGGTAATTCTTAACAATGCTAACTATTGGTTTTTAGTACTCTTATTTGGCGCTGTTAAAAACTGTGACCATTTAGGTTCTGCACGAATACAGCATATCTCGTCGGTAAATCCTCAGGACTTCCAATTTTTGACTAATCAACAGAAATATTTACAAGAGAAAGGATTAGACTTTTATCAGCATCAAAAAATCTGTGCGGAGACTTTAGGCAATGTTATATTAACTGCCCCAACTGGTTCCGGGAAAACTGAGAGTGCGTTTTTATGGATTAAAAGTCATTTTAATTTTAATCAGGCAGGCCGTATTTTCTATGTTCTTCCATTCACAGCTTCGATCAATGCTATGTTTGAAAGACTAAGCGCTGTTATTGAAAAAGAAAAAGTTGGTCTGCTTCATGGGAAACTGAGTGCTTATTTAAATGATTATTTTGAAGAACATCAATACAGCCACAGTACGAAAAAAGAGGCTATTGACGAATTAAAGAATAAATTTAAGTATGTTACGACGCCTATAAAAGTCTGTACACCTTTTCAACTTTTAAAGCACCTCTTTGGATTAAAGGGTTTTGAACAAGGACTATTTGAGTGGACAAACAGTTATTTTATCTTCGATGAAATACATGCCTATGATCCTAAAACTTTTGCGCAAATAAAGATTCTTCTGGAGTTTGCCACTCAGTATTTAAACGTAAAAGTAATGGTAATGACGGCAACCTTACCAAGTTTTCTAAGAAAGCACATACAAGAAGCAATTAAAACTTTTACCCCCATCAATGCTGATAATTCTCTTTTTAAAGAATTTAAAAGGCATAGAGTGATTCTAAAAGAAGGGTTGTTAGCAAATAATCTTGATATAATTATCAATGATTTAAAAACTGGAAAGAAAGTATTAGTCGTTTGTAATACTGTAATTCAAGCCCAAAAAATTTATAAAGAATTGAAAGATTATTCTACTAATTCTGTCTTGCTGCATGGTGGATTTAATGGGAAAGACAGAAATACGCATGAACAGACTCTTTTAAAATCCGAAAAAACAGATAATTTAGATGATGTGAATCTTCTTGTAGGTACACAAGCCATAGAAGTTAGCTTAGATATAGATTTTGAGGTAATTTATACCGAACCTGCGCCAATTGATGCTTTATTACAGAGATTCGGAAGAGTAAATAGAAAACGGCAAAGAGGCATTTCGCCTTGCTTTGTTTTTACAGAAAACAATAGCTCAGACTTTTACATGTACGATAGAGAGGTTATTAAAAGAACGCTGGAAGTTCTATCTAACCCAGAAAATGAAATTTCAATTGATGAAGCCATTTTACAAGGATATATTGATTATGTCTACCCTGAATGGAACAAAAAACAAGAGGGTGAATTTCAAATGACATATGACACTATGAAAATGACTCTTGATACTCTTATTCCGCTAAAACATTCTAAGAACAAGGAAGAGGATTTTTACAAGATGTTTGATGGGGCTAAAGTATTACCACAAGAATTGAAACAACAATTTGAAAACTACTTAACTTCATTTGATTTTATTAATGCTGATAATCTTAAGGTGTCAATAAAGAAAAATAGATTCAGCCAATGGAGTGCAAGCGGAAATATAAAAAAGGAAATCTTTTATTTTGAGAAGAATAAAAAGGGAGACCTTTTAAAGATTGAGTACTTCATTACTAATAAAAATTATAATCCAGAATTTGGCTTGTTCAAAGACGAACAACAGCCCTGGCAGGATTTTAATGAACTCTAAAAATGCCCATCACCGCTACTCTCATCAATTACCTGATGCTTTGCCATCGGAAGGTCTGGCTACATGCCAATGGCATCAGAATGGAGCATACTTCAGAGATTGTTGCTGAGGGCAAGCTCATTGGGCAAGAAAGCTATCCCCAACGTGCCGAACGCTGGACAGAAGTTGAAGTTTCAGGCACATTCCCCCACCAAACCGCCGAATCGATAGAACTTGCCGCCAAAATTGACTTCTTTGATGCACATCTGGGCATTGTGCATGAGGTCAAGAAATCAGATGCCCGTGAGCAAGCCCATATTGCTCAGGTACAGTTTTATCTGTATGTTCTCCGCCTCAATGGCATTAAAGCGGAGTATGGTCTGATAGAATACCCGAAGCTACGTTTAACCGAGAGAGTTAGCCTGACAGACCATGACCAGAAGGAGTTAGAAAGCCAGATTCTGAAAGTTCATGAGCTTATCCATCAGGAAACCTGCCCGGAGCGGCTACCTGTCAGTAAATGCCGTTCATGCAGTTTTTTTGAGTTTTGCTGGGTCGGAGAAGAATAAAAACCTCAACGATGAAAAAATCCTATTATTTGTTCAATCCCGGGAGGATGTCCCGCAAAGACAACACGCTTAGTTTTACGCCTGTCGACGAAAACAATGTTGAAGGCCAGACACGCTACATACCCATCGAAACAGTAGATAATATCTATTGTTTCGGGAGTCTGGATGCAAACTCGGCCTTGTATAATTTTCTGGGCAAAAATCATGTTTCTGTTCATTTTTTCGATTACTATGAGCATTACACTGGTTCGTTTATGTCGAAAGAGTATCTTCTGGCCGGTAAAATGCAGATCGAACAAACAAAGTATTATACATCGGATAAAAAGCGCCTGATAATTGCCCGAAAATTTGTAGAAGGTGCGGCGTTTAATATGATGAAAAATCTGAGTTATTATGCAAACAGAGGCAGGGAACTTACAGAGATTACTGAAAGAATTAAAACCTATATTTCTTTGATTAGCGGCTCTACCAGAATTGATGAGCTGATGGGCATTGAAGGGAATATCCGCCAGACCTATTATGCCGGATTCGACAATATAATTAATGATTTTGAGATGGGAAGCCGAACCAGGCAGCCGCCCACTAACGAAATAAACACGCTGATTTCGTTTGGCAATATGCTTTGTTACACGGCTTGTCTGAGCCAGATTTATCATACACAACTCAACCCTACTATCAGTTTTCTGCACGAGCCCGGCTATAGAAGATACTCTCTGGCACTTGACCTGGCAGAGATTTTCAAGCCCATGCTTGTTGATAGAATAATATTTACGGTATTGAATAAACG
>CALRLN020000188.1:0-9351 GCA_943368675.1 Chitinophaga pinensis
TAAGTACGAGGAATAAATTATTTAATAATATTCTGTAACTTTCCCCAAAATTAGGTCTATGGGAAGAGTTTTGAAAATAGAGTTAACTACTGAGCAAAAGAAAGAATTAGAACATTTTCACAAGCAAAGTGATAATCATGTTTTACGACAGCGATGTCACATTATTTTGCTGAAAGCAAGTAATCGTAAGACATCTGATATTTGTGATATTGTTGGAATTAAGAGTCAGAATCAAGTTAATAAATGGATAAAATTGTATAAAAAGTCCTATTCATTACTTGGTATAGAGATTCTGCGCAACAAAGAGGGTCAAGGTCGAAAACCAGTTTTTGATACCGAACATGAATCAGAACTTATTAAGAATGTAGTTAAGAGTGAACGGCAAAAATTAACAAATGCCAAGGCGATATTAGAGAAAGAACTAAATAAGTCGTTCAATATCAAGACATTGAAGAATTTTTTAAAAAGTTTGGCTGGCGATACAAGCGAATAAGGTTAAGGCCAAAAGGCAAACCTGATGCTGAATTGCTAAGTATCAAAAAAGAGCAAATAGCTCTTTTAGAAAGACAAAGTGAATTAGGACATATTGACCTTTTCTATGGTGATGAAACAGGTATTAGTGAGTTAGCCTACGTACCTTATGGATGGCAGGAAAAAGATGACAATTTATCTATAAGTGCTAATCATGGACAGCAAATCAATTGTTTTGGAGTTTTATCAAGGACCAACACTTTATTTACGAAAACCACTACAACAAGTATCAATGCTGACTTTATTGTTGAGTTTTTTGAGGATTTCTCTTTCAAAATTCAAAAACAAACAGTCGTAATTTTAGACAATGCTCGTATTCATATTGCTCAAAAAGTCAAAGAACGCTTGGGATATTGGCAAAAAAGAGGCCTCTACATTTTTTATTTGCCACCATATTCGCCTCATTTAAATATAATCGAAAGATTATGGAAAGAGTTAAAGGCTCGCTGGCTAAAACCTTTTGACTATACTTCTTTCGACAATCTTAGATATGCAACTATCAATTGTTTAAATCATGTTGGTGAAAATTTGAAAATCAATTTCTCTAAATATTATTAATTAATTCTTTACTAGTACTTACTAACAATAATGAAAAAGATATTACTATTCGGTCTGTTCAAGAGGAGGATTCTTTTACTCTAACATTAAAAATTAAAAATGGGCAGACTTACTCAGAGAATATTAAAAGATTTTTAAGAAAAGATGATGCTTCATACGATTATGAAGAGGTGTTTTCTCTTGAACTGCGTCATAAAGAAATATTTGATAATCAACAAGTAGTAAAAAAAATAAAGGAATTTATAACACCTAAATTTCTTGGTCTTGATAGAAGGATTTATGAAGGTGCTAATATAGATTCTCGCTTTAGAAATAAAAGATTAAATATTCATTCTAAATTACGTAGTAAAGGTTATGACGGGTTTCCTGAACCACAAGCTATTGATGTTAGTTTGGAAGAAGTACAATATTTAATTTTTGATTCCACACGCCGCATTCCTCAGCAGCAATTTCAAATAAATGATGAATTTAAGCAAAAAATATTTAATCAGTCTTTTGAATTTATTGAAAAATATGGGATAGGACAAATTTCAAATTCTCAATCTATCCCTGAAAAAAAGATTCAAGTTCTACAAGCTATTCAGGATTTGGGAATTAAGGGTTTAACAACATATATTAATACTTTTTTCGATAAAATGGAAGTTATTTCAAAGAAGTATGAAGATTATAGAAAGAAACAAAAAGAAAATATAGATATTCCTATTGATGAATATTCAGATATCATAATACAATTGTATCAAAACGGAACTCAATTAAAAAGAATAGATAATATAATTACATACAGTCAAGATTATCAAAAAAAAATAGCCGAATTACGTGAGCCGTTTAAAAAGCTTGAAAATATCGTATCGAATTTTTTGAAAGAAGGTGATAAAGAGTTACGTATAGAAGCAGATGGAGAAATAAAAGTTATACTAAAAAAAACTAATCAATCAACTAATATTTATGGGCTTTCTTCTGGGGAAAAGCAAATCATAATTATGATTGCACATTTAATTTTTGAAGAAGCACAAAAAGAGTCGGGTATTTTTATTATTGATGAACCAGAGTTATCATTACATATAGCTTGGCAGCAAATTTTTGTTGAATCAATTATGCAAGCTAGCCCTAAAACTCAATTCATTCTTGCCACACATTCCCCTTCAATAATTTCAAAAGTAGAAAGAGAAAAAAATTGTCAAGATCTAAACAGACTTAACTATTAAGTAACATGATTGAGTATAGTGAAGAGGGAAAAAGGTTAGTTTCAACCTTTCTTGCCTATAGAAATGATATTGATATTTATACAGAGGACGAAGAAAAAGATAAGGAGTTTTATAAAGAACTATTTAAAAGATTGTTAAGTAATCGAATTAAAATTAACGACATTACTCCTTTAGGGTGTAGGTCAAATGTAATTACTCGGTGTAGTAATGAACCTGACAATAGCAGAAAAAAGATTTTTATAATTGACGGAGATATTGATATTATTCATCGAAAAAACATACCATCAATGAAATACTTATATGTATTAGATGGATATTGTATAGAAAATTTTTTATTCGATAGAGACTCAATAGTTCAATTTATTTATTTGCATTGTGCAGTAAAATCGAGGGACGCTATTTTGAGAGAGTTAGACTTTGAAAATTGGACAAATAAATATGCTCAATATCTGGTAGAGTTGTTTATACAATTCGCAATTGCAAACTATTTTGAAAAGCCTTTTTATCTTAACAATGCAAATAGATATCATCAAAACAAAAAAAGAGTATTTGATGAAGGCTCTGTAATTAAAGATATAGAGGAATTAAAAAATAATATTTTAAAAACGGTTAATCAGCAAGATTACGATGCTAAATATACAGAATTGAAAGAAAGATGGCCAAATAATATCGATACATTTTTTAATATTGTATCAGGTAAAGATTACCTGGTTCCTATACTTTTATTTAAAACAAATTGCTTTAAAAAGTCTCAGGCTATGCCCGGACTTGAAGAGGTTAAAATGCTATTAGTTCAAGTTGCTAGCTTACAAAGATTACAAAATCTAAAGAATACAATAGAATCATTATAATAAATCATTGACCTTGATACGGAGCTTCCTCTTATACTAATCCAATCCGTATATACAGAACTTTTCGAGACACTTGAAACAGTTACGACCTGTTTTAAAAAGTTATTTTATGAATAAAAAATTTTGCATTCATTACAACAAGTATAGATATAAATATTGCGGATAACAATGAGAGAGTAGTTTGGCTGGATTCAATTCGTATAATTCAAAACTTTCAACTATGTATACAGGCAAATGCTGCCTCGGTATCAATACTGTTTAGTTCAATTTAAGTAACCTCATTTGCCGGGTTCTGACAGACAATTATAAAATATCAGCATAAGACAAACCTCTAACTTTTCCTCCTATATTTTAACATGTCGTTTTTCGCAAATAAACCATCTATAGAAATCAATGAGTAGTTAGGAAACAGGCATTCAATCAGAATGCCTGAAATTCAGTTATTTATTCAAGCGATTAGAGGTTTCGGCAAAAACAATTTTACTTAAAGAAGGAGAAATCGCTAAAAAAATTTACTACATCGAAAAAGGTTGTTTCAGGCTTTCACTCAATAATGATGGGACGGATATTACATTTCCGTTTTTATTTCAGAGTGAGGGTATTTCATCTGCTGAAAGTTTCCGGTACAATCAACCAAGCCTTTATTCTATTGAGAACCAATTATTATTATGGAAAAGAAAAACTCAGTATTCATAGCCACAAGCATTGATGGCTTTATTGCAGATAAAGATGGAGGTATAGACTGGCTGGATTCAGTACCTAATCCGGATAATGAAGACCAGGGATATTATGGGTTTATGGACCGTATAGATGCACTAGTTATGGGGCGCAATACTTTTGAAGTTGTCTGCGGATTTGATATAGAATGGCCTTACCAGAAGCCTGTTTTTGTTTTAAGTAATACTCTGGAGCGTATCCCTGAAAAGTACTCAGGCAAAGCGATACTTGTAAAGGGGCCATTAAGAGAAGTATTAGCCGAAATTCATGAAAAAGGATATCATCGCTTATATATTGATGGCGGAAAAACGATTCAGAGTTTCTTAAAAGAAGACCTGATTGACGAGATGATTATAACTATTATTCCCATTTTGTTAGGTGAGGGTATTCCCTTATTCTCGGCGCTGTCTGAAAGACTGGCATTTGAATGTATAGAAACAAAAATCTCGTTGCGGGTGGCTTTTCAAAGTCATTTTGTAAGGAAAAGATAAAGACTTTTAATAAATATACTTAGCCATTATCTACCAAACTTAATCAATTCGGGTATACTTAGTAAACTATCAGATGTCCTTCTATGTCAGTAACCCAACCCCCTTAGCATGCAAAATAGCCTCATCAGTATGTTTAAACTGGCAGGTGTGAATGTTTTTGTTGGTGATGGTATTCAGCATTTCTAAGGCTGCGTTTTCTTTTTCCAGGCTAATGTTTCTGATATAGATGGCGGCGATCTGCCCGGTATATTTATTGGCGATGGCTGTATAAATTTCCGGATCTTTTTGTGAGTTATCGCCCAGCAAGACAAATTTTTGTTTTGGAAATGCCTGCAGGATTCTTGTTACCCGCATCAGTTTTCCCTCGTGTCTGGTTTTACCGGTTTTAAGCAACTGGTACCATTCTTTTATATGATTCAGTAAGAAAGCACCTTTGGGTAAGTCGTTATGCCTAAAAAACTCATCGAGATAATCATAGAGATTCCACTCACTGCTTGAAACATAGAAAAACGGATTGAGTAAATCAGGGCTGGTATGAGCCAAAGCGAGCAACTGATAAAACTTTACTACATCGGCAAAGGTTTTCCGGCTACGTGGGTTTTTAGTAAACATCACACGCAGCTTTTTACCGGTATCGGCAGAGTGGGAAACGAGAACGGTATCGTCAATATCAGAAATAAAACCGTATTGGGTTGAGTGAGGTACAAAAATTTCTCCTTTTCCTGAAACAATTGTCTCGCTTTGCTGATTTAATAGATGGACGCTTATTTCATGCCATCCTGCTGCCACTTCTGTAGCAGATTGCCATTCAAATTTGAAAAATCCATCTGATTCGGTTGTGCTATATAGTTGTTGATTTCCCCATTGTAAACTTACCCGGACATTGGGTAATGGTTTTACAAAAAACAGTTTGACTAACTGTACCAGATTTGTGAGAATATTATCACTAAATTTATCAGGCCTGGCGGGTTTTCCTGCCAGCACATGGCCATACACTACCAGATTATGCGTGTGTCCGTAGCCGTGATATACTTTTACGGTAGCATCTAAAATTCTATTTTTCATTATGACACAAGCTAATTCAAAAATACTCTTTATAATAAATCGAGGTTCAGGAAAAAATACTACTGACTGGGCTTCAATAATAACCGATTATTTTAAATCAAAGCCTCATACCATTAAAATTTATGAACTGACAAAGGTCTGTAATCAGGTAACAATAAAAGAGCAGATTAAGTTATTCCGTCCGCATCAGGTGGTAGCTGTTGGTGGAGACGGCACAATAAAATTAGTAGCTGAATGTTTGCTCAATACGGATGTCAGGCTGGGTATTTTTCCGGCAGGATCGGCCAATGGATTGGCGTATGAACTCAATATTAATGCAAACAATGCCCTGAGTATTATTGAAAAGGGCTTTTCAAAGAAAATCCACTTAACTAATATCAATGGTGAGATATGTATTCATCTGAGCGATATAGGCCTCAATGCGTATGCTATGAAGAGATTTAAAAATCAGAATGTACGCGGCATGTGGGGTTACTTTATTGCTTCTATGAAAGTACTGATGCAAAACCCTACCATGGAAATAAGCATGCGTATTGACAAAAAAGTGATTAAGATGGCCGCAGAAATGATTGTCATAGCGAATGCAACAAAATATGGTACTGGGGCGGTTATTAATCCGATTGGAAGACTTGATGATGACTTATTTGAAGTAATAGTGGTTAAAAAAATATCTATTCAGGAGGTTTTTAAGATGGTTTTTACGCATAGACCCTATGATCTGAATAAAACGGAAGTTTTTCAGGTCAGTTCATTATCCATGCATTCGAGAAGAAAAGTACATTTTCAGATTGATGGTGAATATCTCGGAAAAATACAAACCCTGAATGTGGAGATCATTCCTGATGCACTCGAAATAGTTGTGCCGGAAGAGTAATTATGCAGGACATGAGGCTTGTAGCATTCAGTTCTGAAATATTTTCAAAAAACTGTCTAATATCTGTAAATCAGCATCCCCCCATCCGAATCAGTGGTAAATGCGTTTTCAGTGTTTCGGCTGTTTTGTTGTATTTCTGGTCATCCCAGCCTAAATCATTAATCAATTTAAGAGCCCCTTCGCGTGTGCCGGATACAAATTTGCTATTGCTGAAATGGAAGCCTTGCAGATAATATTTCAGCACTCCGGTTTCTTTAAGCCTTCCGGCAAATTGCTCAGCATTCTTAACCGGGAGCAGAGGAGACAAAGAAATACAGGAGTTTATGCCTGCCGCATTCACTTGCTGAATAGCCTTTAAGCGCATATCGATGGAAGAACAAACAGGCTCAAATACTTTTCTGACTTCTTCACTATCAGTAGTGACTGACATATTTACCTGAATAGATTTGAATTGTTTAAACAGGTCGATGTCTCTTACTACCAGGGGGCTTCTGGTCTGTATCACCAGTTTTATTTCATGATATTTAATGAACTCCTGCAAAAGACTTCTGGTCAGCTCCAGTTCACGTTCTATAGGCTGATAAGGGTCTGTGGCGCTGCTCATGTAGATTGACCTGTTATACAGAGGGGTTCGTCTGTACTTCATCAATAATTGCAGGGCATTCTCTTTTACCCGTACCCAGTGGCCCCAGTTATTCTGCTCTTCTTCTGTTCGGGTAAAAAAAGCGGCATAACAATAAGTACAGGCAAATGAACAGCCGGAATAGGGATTGAGGGTAAAGTCGAAGTCCCGCATTGAACCCTTTCCCTCTGTCAGAATGGATGATGCCTGGTGATAAGTAATGGCAGCACTCCCGATCTTCTCCCGTCTTTCTTTTTCTTCAGCGTTTACAAATAACTCGAACAAATCGAGTTGGGCAGTTTTCATATAGTTGTGTGGATTTAGAAGTTGTTTAGAATTATTTCTTTCATTTAAAAATGCATTGTTTTGGCTACACCTGCATCAAATGATTACAGCAATAGCGATGCTATTTCTTCATCATTTGATTTGGCTCGCTCAAAACACCACTATTTTTAAAAAGAAATTAAAATCCTAAACAATTTCTTAGTAAAAAGTTTAGTCACAGCAAATATTAGCATCATATATAGACATTAATGATTTCTTCTACAAAACTATAACCATATCGTGTAATAGTATCTATACAATTTGTGTAGTATATGAAATATATTTGAATTCGCCATTTAGATATGGTTGCTGATAAAGTAGTGAATCTTAATTTAATTGGATTTTAAGGTAGATTATTGAGAAGTATACAAAATATGATATAAATAAAAAGGACTTATAATCAATTGATTATAAGTCCTTTACCTGAGGTTTGGCTAATTTCTAGCGTAAAACAGAGAAGCCAGCGAAGGATTGATTAATTTTTCGAGGTTTGTGTGTTTTATTCTTTTGTTAACGAAGTGGGAGAAATTGATTTTCATAGAGCTGGCCCAAGATTGAGTTCTGAATGAGCTGATTATATCACCTGTAGTAATTCTTTTTCTGCGTTTGTGTGGGTAGCATTTTGTAGCAGGTAATTGTTGGTAGACTTCCTTGGTTTTCTCAGCCGCCAATAACATCATGGCATAGCAAGCTGTGACAAAAGCAGGGACTTTTTCTACCTGAACAGTTTTTCTTACCTGTGCCTGACCACACCCAATCAATGTTTTCTGATCTCTGAAACAAACCTCTATCTGCCGTCTCCACAGATAGGCTTGCAGTAACTGCGCAATATCCATCTCAGGGTCAGTCGCAATCAGATAAGCAGGTTGTTTAAAAAGGAGTTTTGTATTTTTAGTAAGTCTGTATGCAATAGGTCGGATAATGAGCAGGATAAGATTTTTTTTACCTGCTTTCCGCCATCGGATATTTCTGAGAACCTTTACATCAAAAGTGTGGACACCTCCTGCAGCCCATGCTTCTACCTGTTGCCAGGGATATTGATCTGATTGTCGTATTTGTTCTGGAGTGGGTAAAGCTTCACCATAGCATAACTTTCTTCCCGGACCTTTACCATTGTTATCAGGGATTTGATAAAATTTACCATCCTTTCTGCATCGGCCAATTAAGGTTACTCCATCAGGCAGATTTTTGAGTACTGTTTCATTAGTATAGCCGCCATCCACGCTGATGATAAGTTCTTTGGAAGCATGACCTTCCTGATTGAGCTTATCCCTTAGGTCTCTTATCCTTTCTGCTCCGACAGCACTCATTTTTGTTTGATTCTGGATTTGTCTGTAGAGTTCCTGGTCATGTTCTGTGGCATTCTTACCCGGTTTCTCAGCAATCGGACAGTAGTGAAAATCCACAGGGATAGCTCTGGCTGAACCGGGCTTGTGGTCAAAGATAGACAAGACCAGCCCTATAAAGCGTTGTCCCCAAACAAAGTTTGTATGAAAGTGTGGCCCTAAGGGGTCTTTCAACCATTTAGCGCCTGATACCTTTTGCCCCTTTTCCTTAAAAGAGTATCATCCATGTGTGCATAGATATTTTCACCGGTCGGCAGCATTTCCACGGCCTCCTTACGGATAACGGAGAATATTTTACTCATATCCATAAGGTCGCCATTAAAAAGCCGATAGGCCCATGACCAGTCTTTAAATTGTCGACCGCTGCTACAAAGCATACCTGTAACCGTACATCTTCCCATACAGATTCAATACTCCATAAGCCAGTGTAATGGCTCTCTGTAAGGTCCTTGACTGCTTAAAGGCTTCTGTACATTTTTGTAAAATAGACCCAAATGCTGCAATCAGGTTTTCTTCGGTAGTTTTTTTTTAAGCGCTTTTACCGCATCATCACTTCGCTGTATACCAGTCGCTGATGATTGTCTATAATCCATTCTACCACCTCCCCTTGCTGAAATTCGATGGCCTGGGCAACGGCTGCAGGAAAATTGACGTACCACTGCTCACTAGTGGTTCGCTTGATAAGTTGAATTTTTGTAGAATATCCCATCGTCTAGTCTTTTAACTAGATACAAAATTCAATAAAAAAAGCCTTACATCAAAAATTT
>CALRLN020000189.1:0-9291 GCA_943368675.1 Chitinophaga pinensis
AGTGAAACATTGTGTAATTAGTGTACATTGTAGCTGAGTAAATTGGGTTTAATAAATACTAATTTAGCTATATATATTATATAAAATAAAAATATGGGGTAAAAAAGTATAAGTACTGGTGAAATGAGAATAGGTTTTTGTGATTTAGCACTGATAACTTTGTATCAGTAAAAATCGAATCACTCATAATCTTATTCTAATTATATGAAACCTTCGTGGACAGGTGTCTATCCGGCAGTTACAACTAATTTTTTTCAGGATGAAAGTCTTGACCTGAAAACCTTTGCGTTTAATATCGACGAACAAATCAAGGCAGGTGTGCATGGTATCATCATTTGCGGCTCATTAGGCGAGAACGGCACTCTGACCAAAGACGAAAAACTGACTTTGCTTGAAACCGCAAAAAATACTATCAATGGCAGAGTACCATTGGTTATTTGCATAGCAGAGTGCATTACCCGTGAAGCTGTGGCTTTTGCCAAAGAATGCGAGCAGGCAGGGGCTGAAGGATTTATGTTATTACCACCGATGCGTTATCCGTCTGATGAAAGAGAGACTTTACACTATTTACATAAAGTAGCCGATTCGACCGATTTGCCTGTGATGGCCTACAATAATCCATTGGCTTACAAGACCTTTATTTCTATACCGATGTTTCATGATTTAGCTGCAAACCCGCATTTTGAGGCTATGAAAGAATCGACAGGTGATATTCGCTATATGACAGATATAATTAATGAATTTGGAGGCAGATTCAAGATTCTATCGGGTGTTGACGATCTGGCTTTTGAAAGCCTTGTAATGGGCGCTGATGGATGGGTAGCAGGTTTGGTAGATGCTTTCCCAAGAGAAACGGTCGCCATTTATGAACTGGTAAAACAGGGCCGTTTTGAAGAAGCAAGAGCTATTTATCGCTGGCATTTCCCTTTAATGCACCTGGATGTTTCAACTAAATTTGTACAGAACATTAAACTGGCTGAGGTAGCAACCGGACTAGGTACCGAATGGGTACGTGAACCACGATTGCCATTGGCAGGTGAAGAGCGTGAACGTGTATTGAAAATCATTAATGATTCTCTGGCCACCAGACCAGTCTTACCTCAATTCTGATTACGCCAATGATAAAGAGCTTTTTTTGTGTAGATGCCCATACCTGCGGCAATCCGGTACGGCTGGTAGCCGGAGGAGGCCCAGTTCTGGAAGGAAAAAATATGTCTGAAAAAAGACAGCATTTTTTGCGTGAGTATGACTGGATTCGAAAAGGATTGATGTTTGAGCCTCGTGGTCACGACATGATGTCGGGTAGCATTCTGTATCCGCCACATGACCCCGAGAATGATGTGGCAGTACTTTTTATCGAAACCAGCGGTTGCCTGCCCATGTGCGGGCATGGTACCATCGGTACTATTACGATTGCTATCGAACATGGACTGATTCAGCCTAAAAAGCCGGGCTTTGTAAGAATGGAAGCTCCGGCAGGCCTTGTGATGATTGAATATGTACAGGAAGGCAATAAGGTAAAATCGGTGAAACTGACCAACGTGGCCTCATTCTTAGCTGCTGAGAATATTGAAGTAGAATGCCCCGAATTAGGTACGCTGAGAGTTGATGTAGCCTATGGAGGTAATTATTATGCCATTGTTGACGTTCAGGAGAATTTCCCGGGTCTGGAGCATTTCAAGGCTGACCAACTGATTACCTGGGCAAGGGTTTTAAGAGAGCGTATCAATGAAAAACATACTTTTGTACACCCCGAAAACCCGACAATAAACGGGTTAAGCCATATTGAGTGGACCGGTAAAACCATTGACCCTGCCTCAACTGCCCGCAATGCTGTTTTTTATGGCGATAAGGCCATTGACCGCTCACCCTGCGGCACAGGTACTTCGGCGCGGATGGCGCAATGGGCTGCTAAGGGTAAGCTAAAACAGGGGGATGAATTTATTCATGAAAGTATTATCGGCAGTAAATTCATTGGTCGCATTGAAGGCACTACTAAGGTCGGGAATTTTGACGCAATTTATCCAAGCATTGAAGGTTGGGCAAGAATCTATGGTAACAATACCATCACTATTGATGACCAGGATGACCCTTACGCTTTTGGTTTTCAGGTGATATAAGACATTTATAATAGAAATATTCATGGCTACAAAAGCAAATGAACCACAAGTAGTAATTATAGGTGGGGGTATTATCGGGCTGTATTCGGCCTATTATCTCCAACAAAAAGGGCGTAAAGTTACTATTATTGAGCGCACCGATGGCGCAGACGGTTGTTCTTATGGCAATGCAGGTATGATAGTGCCGAGCCATTTTATTCCCTTGGCTGTGCCGGGTATGATAGAAAAAGGAATCAGATGGATGTTTAATTCTGAAAGTCCGTTTTATGTAAAGCCTCGCCTGAACTGGGATTTAATTTCCTGGGGCATTAAATTCTATCAGGCGGCTAATCATACGCAGGTAGGAAATGCCATGCTTGCACTACGTGATATAAGTCTTTTTGCGAAAAAACTCTATCAGGATTTTGCCGGAGCCGAGAAAAACGATTTTTCGTTTGAGGAACGAGGTCTGATGATGCTTTGTAAAACAGCGCATACTTTTCATGAAGAAGCAGAAGCAGCCGAAATCGCTAATAAACTGGGTATTGAAGCCAGAGTATTAGATTTAGCCTCGTTACATCAGCTTGAACCGGAAGTAAAACCGAATGTAGCCGGGGCTGTCTATTATCCGGGCGATGCGCATCTGTATCCTAATGCTTTGGTGCCGAAACTGAAAGAATTATTAGTAAAAAAAGGCGTGGAATTTCTTTATAATACTGAAGTTACTGGTTTTGACTCTGAGAATGGCAATATTAAAAGCATCAGCACACAAACAGATAAGAGTATAACGGTAGATGAATTGATAATTGCAACAGGCTCATGGTCTCAGTTATTGACAAAACAACTGAATATTAATTTGCCAATGCAGGCAGGTAAGGGATACAGCACTACTTATAAACAACAGGAAGGCAAAAAACTGAATATCCCATCTATTTTGCTCGAGGCCAGAGTGGCTATTACTCCAATGGCCGATAATCTGATAAGATTTGGTGGCACTATGGAGATCGGAGGTATTAATCAGTATATTAACATGAACCGGGTTAGAGGAATTATCAAGGCAGTACCTGAGTTTTTCCCAGATTATCAGATAGAAGTACCAAAGCAGGAGAGAGTCTGGTCTGGTCTTCGACCATGTTCACCTGATGGCTTGCCTTATATCGGGCGCACCAAAAAGTATAAGAACCTGATTATTGCTTCGGGCCATGCCATGATGGGCCTTAGCCTTGCACCAGGCACCGGAAAATTAGTGCAGGAAATTGTTGATAATGAGAAAACAAGCATCGATATTTCGCTGTTCAAGCCCGAAAGATATGATTAACCAGAAACATTTATTTGCTTTAGAGGAAGGCATCACTTACCTGAATGGCGCTGCTTATTCACCCATGCTCAAAACTGCTATTGAAAAGGGCACAGAGAGTATGCTGATGAAAGCCAGCCGCCCTTTTACCATCAATCCGCAGGTACATTTTGACCCTGCTGAAAGAACACAAAAACTATTTGCCCGACTATTAAATATTGATAATCCTCAACGGGTAGCTATTATTCCGGCGGTATCCTATGGAATGGCGGTAGTAGCCAATAACCTGCACCGATTGCCGGGTATTGGGTCTAAAAAGCATATTCTGCTGATTCAGGATGAGTTTCCTAACAATGTATATGCTTTCGAAAGAGTATGTCAGCAATTATCACTCAGCTATCATACCATTGCAAAACCCGATGTTGCACAAAACCGGGGGCAGCTATGGAATGAACGGATTCTGAATGAGATAAATCAGGAAACGGCCATGATAGTTGTGCCGAATATCCACTGGATTTACGGTGTAAAGTTCGGTCTGGCAGAAATTTCAAAACGCTGCAAAGAAGTAGGAGCTTTGATGGTGGTTGATGCTACGCAATCTGTTGGGGCGATGGATTTTGATGTACAGACTATACAGCCTGATGCGGTAATTTGTGCCGGATATAAATGGCTGTTAGGCCCCTATAGCATTGGCCTCGCCTATTTTGGAGAATTTTTTGACGACGGCATTCCTGTAGAAGAAACGTGGCTTAACCGGATGGATAGTGAGAAATTCGCTCAGTTAATTCGCTACGAGCGGGCATATCGTCCGTTTGCCCAAAGATATAATGCTGGCGAATACTCACAGTTTATACAATTGCCTATGCTTGAGAACTCACTTAGTCAGATTCTTGACTGGGGTGTAGATGCTGTTCAGGAATATTGTAAGAGCATTACGCAAAAACCTCTGGAAGCGCTGATGAAGCTGGGTTGTAGTCTTGAATCAGAAGCATTTCGCGGGCATCATCTGCTAGGAATTAACCTGCCGGAAGGCGTTGACAATCAGAGTTTTACCGATCAATTGCTGAACAATAAAATTTATATATCAAACAGAGGCGTTGCCATACGGGTTTCGCCTAATGTTTATAATACTGAAGATGATATGTGGGCATTAGTTGAGGTGCTCGAGCTGGCATTGCGCAAAAGAATCTGAAGTAAAACCGTACTTTGTTCAACGGTGAAGAACAAGAAGAAAAAGACCTTTCCTGATGATTCGGGAAAGGTCTTTTCGTTAGTAATTCTTTTACTCTTAAACTGGTCGGGACGGCCCTAATTCATTCTCCCACTTTGCTACTATCGCCGTAGCTACTGCATTACCTGCTACCGAAGTGGCAGAGCGTCCCATATCTAAAAGCCAGTCAACCGCAAAGAGCAGAATAAGCCCTTCAGCGGGTAGATTAAATAATGACATTGTACCTGCTATAACTACCAATGACGCACGTGGTACTCCGGCAATACCCTTACTTGTAATTAAGAGTGTAAGCAACATGGTTATCTGCTGCCCGATTGATAATTCTATGCCATAGGCCTGCGCAATAAAACCGGTGGCAAAGGTCATATACATCATTGAGCCGTCAAGATTAAACGAGTAGCCCAGAGGCAATACAAAACTTACGATTCTTTCTGATACACCAAATTTTTTCAATTGCTCAATCTGCAATGGCATAGAAGCCTCCGAACTTGCCGTACTGAATGATAAAAACAGCGCGTCTTTTACATAAGTGAGTAGTTTCCAGTACTGCACTTTGGTGAACATACAGATAAGCGGCAAGACAACCAGTATAAAGAATGCCAGCGTGGCAAAAAAACAAATGATAAGATATAAATAACCACCAAGAATACCCAGGCCTTTCTGAGCAATAACGGCCGCAACTGCACCAAAAACTGCATACGGGGCAAAGCCCATTACATAACCTACAATTTTAAACATTACCTCTGCGACGGCATCCAGACCCTTGATAATAACTTTACCATGGTCGCCGATGGCGGCTGTAGCAATACCAAAAAAGATAGAAAATACCACTATCTGTAAGATTTCGTTAGTAGCCAATGCTTCAAAGAAACTCTGAGGGAAAAGGTGGGTGAAAAAGTTTTCAAGCGTCATCTTTTTCGACTCAATGCCCGTTTCTGCACCTGATGCCGGTAAATCAATCTCCATCATTTTGCCGGGTTTAAGCACATTAACAGCAATTAAACCTGTTACCAGCGATAGAATAGTAGCAAAATAAAAATAACCCAGTGTTTTTACTCCTATACGCCCAACAGTTTTAAAGTCGCCCAACTTCGCAATTCCTACTGTAAGAATTGAGAAAATCAGTGGCCCGATAATCATTTTTATCAAGCGTAGAAAAATTTTACTCAGGAGGTTCAGATAAACACTCCATGAGGCAAGGGCTTCGGGGTCAGAAGTTAAATAGACATTCATCAGGTATCCTACAATGATGCCCAGGGTCATGCCTATAAAGATTTTCCAGGTAATATTTAGTTTCATAATGAAGTTGGTATCCCTTTCCCAAAGGGAAGTATTGTTTAGGTTATGGCTCCGGAATTGAAGCTCTATGGGAAGCAGGGCATAATCCGGAAATTTTATTTATTACAATAATGGTCAAAAAATACGTGTAGTCAAAATACTGGCAGATGGAATGTTGATTTATTTAATGATTTTCTGCCAAATCTTCAATTTTTACTGTTTAAAACCGTAAAATTCGTATTTCGAATTTAATTAAACGGATACAAGTAACCGCTGAATAAAAAAATACGTATATTCTGTAACTTTCATATAAATTTTACGTCTAAGTCATAGTAGTTTTGAAACGGCGTAAGACAATTTAATTATATGCGATATGCCGGGTAAATTTTACTAACCTATTTGTCTTAAAACTCTGCTTCTGGTATTAAAACGAATAAATTTTTATAAAATACCGTAGAACACGTATAAAGATTAGGGGTTTTTACTCTAAAATATATCCGGACAGTTTCAGAACTTTGCATCGTTCATTCAGCTTGATAATATATAATAAAATGTTTACGCTTTTAGAAATAGGAAATAGTCTCAGCAATATAGCCGTGATGTACCCGCTACAAATCCTTTTAGTTGGAGTATTGTTGGTGTTAGGCTTATATGTACTTTATCACTCTACCGGATTCCGGAGAGGATTTAGTCAAAGAAATAAACTTTTAAAGTAGATTTTGTTTCATCATAGTGGTTAGGGTTGTTGCAAAAAGCCATCTCTTTTGAGTTGGCTTTTTTGTTTGCGCGTAGGTAAATAACAAAAAGTTATTCTCAATCAGAACCAATGTTTCGGCAGTTGCATAGAAGTATTAGAATAAAGCCTTTAGTATCAGCGTTATTAATATAGGGTCAAATGATTATGTACTGAAAATATACTGGCGAACCATCGAAATAGATAGGATTTTTCTGTTTAAAGATTGGATAATGTTAATGATTGTTAACGTTAATAATCAGACTAAACCATTTGACTAATATTAGCATCTATAAGCTATAATTAAAGTTAAAATGAAAGAAATGAAACAAAATGCTATACAACCTGCTTTCTTGTCGATCAAGAAGGGAGGTATCGCTGCATCACTTTTGTTGATGGCAGGTTTGAGTCTTGGCACCGTTGATACCTTTGCGCAGGATGGCAGGAGAAGAGGAGAGGGGGGCAATAGCAGAAGCGAAGGCAGAAGTGAGCATGCTTCTTCAGAAAGGAGATCTTCGGAGAGAGGCAATGACCGGGTTTCTATGAGTCCCAGAGGCAATGAAGGCAATAGAGGTGGCGAAAGCCGGGGCAGCAGGATGTCGACACCGACTGAATCCCCAAGGATTGAAAGCAGAGGTTCGTCTCCGGACAGAGACAGAGGCTCAATAGAGCGAGGTGATAGAGGAACCATCGGCATGACCCGACCTGACAGGGGGTCAGACAGAATAATGCAGCCTGATGTTCGTTCAGAAGGCCGCCGAATTGAAACCCCGAGACCGGATAATGACAGAGGAGGCAGAGGTAATGATAACGACAGAAACCGTGGCTATGGTGAAAGAGGGGGTAATGATGGAGATAGAAACCGTACTTACGAAAGCAGAGGTAATGATAACGACAGAAACAGGGTCTATGGAGAGAGAGGTGGCAGAGACAATAACAGCGACAGAGGCAGGGTTTATGGTGGCAGAGATAATAACAGAGGCGGATGGGATAACAGAGGAGGAAGAAATAATGACAGATATGAGCGTCGGGGTTATGACAACCGCCGTTTTGATGGTCGACAAGGTAGCCCAAGCTGGAGATATTATGATTTACCGCGTCGCAATAGTATAGTAAGGGTATTGCCAAGCTCTTGTATGCCTGTGTATTATGGAGGTATCAGCTATAGTTACTATAATGGTATCTATTACAGACCTTATAGAGATACTTATGTGGTGGCGTTTCCGCCAATTGGTTTGAGAATCAGAGTATTACCAATTGATTGTCAGATTTATACATTCTTTGGCCGTCAGTATCATTATTATAATGGCTCCTATTACCGACCTTACGGTAGTGAATATGAAGTTGTGCCGCCTCCGGTAGGTGCGCTTGTTGAAAGTATCCCTGATGGGTACGAACAAGTGATTATTGATGGAGAAACTTATTATATAGTAGATGGGGTGCAATACAAAGCAGTGGTTTATGAAGGAGAGATATGGTATGAAGTGATTAAAATAAATTATTAATTTGCTTCGCTTCTGAAACACGGGGATATGCCAAATGGTATATCCCTATTTTTTTATCCACGGTTCCAGTACCTTCAGCCAGCCTTTTTTAGTTTTCTGATAGTCTTCCAGACAACGGCTTTTCATAGACAGAGGTAACATTTTTTTACGAATTAATGCCTCGTTTTGCACAGGGTTTGACCCATACAACATACAGATAATATGATAAAAGCGCTGATGGTCAAGCGAGTGTTCGTCCCATAGTTGCAGGTTTTTCAAGGGAATATTCTTCTCTGATTCACCCATCAGGTAAAAAGCTATGGCTCCGTCCAGCACTGCCAGTGAGCCTTTTTTACTGCCGTCTGCCAGCAGAAAAATCGAAAAATTATCAACAGTATCTTCTTCTTTTCCGGTTACCGGCAAATCCATCAGGTCTATCAGGGCATGGCCCATTTCATGATAGAAAATGAAGAGAGTAGCATTAATAACCATTTCTCTGAGCTGTGCCGGATTCTGCGTTTTGGTTTTAAACAACTCATAGAGATAAGAAACCATTTCGTAACAAATCGTTACTTTTTTATTGCCTTCATCATAAAAGGCATTGCTGCTCTGGCACTCATCAAAGGTAATGTAGAGGTCTTCCGGCAGAGCCAGATAAGTGTTTACATCATGCGCAATGGCTTCTAATATCTTGGTTCGTTTGATTCCCTCCTGGAAATCCCTGAAAACAGAATCTTTTATATGGTTATTCCAGACTACTTTTACATCGCCATAATCATTCATTCCTGCCTTCTGGGCAAGTGAGTTGAAAGAGTAAAAGCAAATAAAAATGATAATCCGGTTTTTCATAGAATCTAAGTGGCAAGAAGGAGCAAATCTCTCCTCCGGTTCGATTGTTCAGATATTAGATATAGGCAAATGGCCAATATCTAATAAAACGCAAAAAAACATAATACCCGCACCAAGGTCAAGAATATTCTGACAAATTGACTGTTAAAATTACTTAATTCAGTGGATACTCAATGTTTTAGACTCGGATACATAAAATACTTTAAACAGACAGTTTTAAGAGGCCAACGTGCATTCAGAAAAAATGCTATATTTGTTTTGAGCATTTATCGTAAACATCCTTATGCTTGTCTACCCCTTAAATAGTTTTATAATATTTA